>DATNBG010000321.1:0-10223 GCA_035572075.1 Roseiarcus sp.
CGCTCAGGGCGACAAGGCGGCCTATGCGGCTGAGCTCAATCAGTTGAAGACGATCGGCGCGGCGATCGCGGCAGCGAGTCCAGAGACCTGGAAGGACAAACGCGAGGCGGATTCGCTGGTTATCTATATCCTAAGCGGCGGGCCCCTGGCGGAAGTTCAGCCGCTGCTCAAGGGCGACGCGGTCATCGAATCCGAGCGCTCGCTGGCGCGCGGCGCGCTCGCCTATGTCACCAATCACGAGACCGACGCCCTCGTTCTGCTCAAGCAAACGAGTTTGACCGCGCTCGACGCGCGGCTCGCGGGCGAGGTCGCTTTCGCCCGGTCGGTCCTCGAGACCAAGCGAAACGCCAAGGCCGCGATCGAGCTTCTGGACTGGGCGCGCCTGCTTCAGCCGGGCGGACTGGTCGAGGAAGCCGCGCTCAGGCGCGAGATCGCCCTGCTTGCAGAGGCCAAGGACGCGAGCCGCGCGGCGATGCTGATCCGGCAATACGTGACCCGGTTCGGCTCCTCGCTCTACGCCCCGGATTTTCTGCGCGATCTTGCGGGCGCCATCGCGCGGCTCGGCCTCGCCGACGACGCCGCCAACTATAAGCTTGTGTCGGGCGCGGTGGCCGCGCTGCCCCCCGACGGCCGGCGGGACTTCCTGCTCGATATGGCCAAGTCCGCCGTCATCAGCGCGAAATTCGCCGCCGCTGCGGCCGCGGCGACCGAGGCTCTCGAAGGCTCGCGCGCGGACAGCCCGGAGGCCATGCGCGCCCGTCTCTATCTCGCGACCAGTCGTCTGTTCTCGGACGCATACGATGCGGCGATCGCCGATTTGCAGAGGCTGTCCGGATCGAAACTGGACCGGGCCGACTTGGGCCTCTTGGCCGCGGCCCGGCGGGCGGCGGCGGAGTTGCGGATCGCTCCCGATCTCAGCGTCTTCAATACGCGGAACGCCGCCGCCTTGCCCGATCCCGGGAAGGAGAAGCCGAGCGGGCCCGCGCTCACGATCGCGCAGGCTGAAGAGGCGCTTCAGCGCACCGCCGGCCTCGCGAGCTTGCCAAATGGAGGTTCGCCATGACCGCGCCGGCCGCCGCGCCCGCTCCGGCGCCAATCATGCCGCTGCCGCCGCGCGCCTCGCCCCAACCGCCGGCCGACGCTCATGCCTTCGCCGCCATGCTCGACTCGCTTCCCGGCGGGGCGGTGAAAGCGGACGCCTCGACCGTCGAGGAGGCGCCGCGCCCTTCAAACGAGAAACGGCTGGACCAGCCGCCCGGACAGAAGCCAGGCCATTCTCCACTCAGCGACGGCTCGCTGTTGGCGTCTTTGCCGCTTGCGTTGCAGGCCGCGCCGATCATCGACGAGGGCCTCGACCATGCGCCTTCGCTCCGCCTTCCGGCGACGAGGGGGCCGGAACCTGAGGGCGCCGGCGCGTCCGTCGCCGTCAGCGCCAGGACGGCGGCTCTTGCGCGGATGATCGGCGAGCGCGCCTTTCACCTCGGCGTTTCCACCGCCGTCGGCGCGCCGGCCGGCCGCGCGCTCGCGATCGATTCGCCATTCGCGCCGGCCGGCTCCTCCACCGCGATCGCCAGCGTTGCGCCTGCGGCCAACCCCGGCGGCGGGCCGGCGCTTGCCGCTGGTTCGCCCGCGGCCGAGGCCGCGCCGATCGCCCCCCGTCCGGGCAAGGCCGCGGCGAATCGCGTCAGCCCCATTCGGCCCGCCAGTGAGGCCGCGCGACGCGGACCAAGGCCTGAGGCCGCGGCGCGGCCTTCGGTCGAGCGGATCGCAACTTCGGCCGCGACCCGCCCGCCGGCGGAATCGGGCGGCGACGGCAAGGCGCCCGGCGGGCGCGCGCCCGATCCGGCCGCGCCCGCGGCGCCCTCGCTCGCGCAAGCCGGCCCGTTCGGCGCTCCGCTCTCTGTGCCGTTCGGCGCAGCCGCGCCGTTCGCGCCTGACGGTTCGGCCGCGGGCGCCGTGGACACCGCGCCCAGCGCGAGCGTGCCTGTCCCAGGCCCGGCGTCAACGGCGCCGCCGGTGAGGGAGATCGACGTCGATCTGTCGCCGGGCGGCCTCGAGGATGTCTCGATGACCATGCGGCTCGCAGGCGACAAGCTCTCGGTTGTTGTCCGCGCCGCAAGCTCCCAGACCCTCAGTTCAATCGAAGGAGCGCGCGATGCGATCGCCGATCGCCTGGCGGCGATCGGGCAGCCGCTCGATTCGCTCATCATCCAGCAGACGGGCGTCAAGGCCGATGGAACGAATGGAAACCCGGCTTCCGCCGACGACGGCCCGGCGGGAGACCAATGGCGGCCGGCGCAAGGCGCGGGCGAGCGGGGCAGCCCGAACGATGCGTTGTCTCGGCGCGGCGCTCATCGCGATCGCGGCTTTTAGCGGGGCCGCGCGCGCCGGCGAGGGATCGCCGCTCGCCTGCGAGCGGGAGATGACGCGCGCCGCGGCGCTGCATGGCGTTCCGCTCAACGTGCTCTATTCGGTCGGCCTGACCGAGACGGGCCGCAAGGGCGAGCTCAGCCCCTATGACATGAATATCGACGGGCAGGCGGTGCACTCCGCCACCCTCGCCCAGGCGATGGCGCGCTTCGCCGAGGCCAAGGCGCGCGGGGCGAAGTTCATCGATATCGGCTGCATGCAGATCAACCACCGTTTCCACGGCGCCGACTTTCGTTCCCTGAGCGAGATGTTCGATCCCGTCCGCAATGTCGAATACGCCGCCAATTTCCTCAAGGCGCTGAAGGCGCAGGAGGGTTCGTGGACGCTGGCCGTTGCGCGCTACAACGCCGGGCCCGGCAATCCGGCGGCGGAGAAGACCTATGTCTGCTCGGTCATCCGCAACATGATCGCGAGCGGCTTCGGGCGATGGACGCCCAACGCTCGCGCGCTCTGCCAGTAGCCGCCCGCAGGGGCGCCGCCCCTGGCGACCGCGCGGAATCGCCGCGGGCTATCGATTCCTTGATTTCGCGCGGCTTTTGGGAAAACCGCCTTTCACTTTTTCGCGGCGCGCACTAAATACAAGACGCGGAGCTGGGTGGCGCGTCAGGACCACATTCCTCGGGGCCGTACGATCCCTATGGGAGCTGTCCCTGCCGAGGCTCGTGGGCTTCGGCACACGGCGCCCACCTACTTACGTAGGCGCCCGGGATCACCGTCCAACGACCGTCTCGGCTCCGCGCTTTATCTTTGACGCCCCGTTCGGATCGGCCACGCCGCCCTTGACCTCGACCCACGCCGATCCGAAGACAGCGCTCCGCCGCGACGCTCTCGCCCGGCGCGCGGCGCTCGGGCAGGACGTCCGCGCGGCTTTCGCCAAGCGGCTCGCCGAGGAGGGTTTGCGCCTCGCGCGCCTCTGGCGCCCTCGGATCGTTTCGGCCTTTCATCCGCTCGGCGACGAGCCGAACACGCTCCCGCTTCTGACGGCGCTCGCCGGCGAGGGCTATGCGACCGCCTTGCCGGTCGTCGGCCGCCGCGGGACGCCGCTCGTCTTTCGCCTCTGGCGTCCCGGCGAGCCGACGCGCGCGGGCGCGATGGCGATCCGCGAGCCCCTCGAGACGGCGGAAGCGGTCGATCCCGACCTCCTGTTCACCCCGCTCGCCTGCTTCGACCGGCGCGGCTGGCGCATCGGCTATGGCGCGGGCTTCTACGACCGGACGCTTGAGCGCCTGCGGGCAATCAAGCCCATTCACGCGGCCGGCGTCGCCTACGGGGTATGCGAAATCGCCGCCGTGCCGTATGAAGCCCATGACCAGCGTCTCGACGCGCTGATAACCGAGCAGGAAACCCTTGTCTTTTAGCTCCCGATGATCCGTCTCTTGTTCATTGGCGATGTCGTCGGGCGGTCCGGGCGCGCCGCGCTCATCGAGCAGGTTCCGCTGCTGCGCGCCCGCTGGGAACTCGATTTCGTCATCGTCAACGGCGAGAACGCGGCGGGCGGCTTCGGCCTCACGGAGGCGATTTTCGAGGACTTCCTCGCCGCGGGCGCCGACGCGGTGACGCTCGGTAATCACTCTTTTGATCAGCGCGAGGCGCTCGTGTTCATCGAGCGGGCGCCTCGCCTCGTTCGCCCGGCCAATTATCCCCCGGGCACACCGGGGCGCGGCTCGACGCTGGTCGAGAGCAGGACTGGCGCGCGGCTTCTGGTGGTCAACGTGATGGGGCGCATCTTCATGGATGCGCTCGACGATCCGTTCGCCGCGGTCAAGCGCGAGCTTGGGGCTTGTCCGCTCGGCGAGGGCTGCGACGCTTCGGTCGTCGACTTCCATGCCGAGGCGTCGAGCGAGAAATGGGCGTTCGCCCATTTCGTCGACGGCAGGACGAGCTTGATCGTCGGCACCCATACGCATGCGCCGAGCGCCGATCATCGCATCCTACCGGGAGGCGCGGGCTTCATCACCGACGTCGGCATGACCGGAGACTACGATTCGGTGATCGGGATGGAGAAGGACGAGCCGCTGCGACGGTTCACGAGCAAGATCCCCTCCGGCCGCTTCGAGCCGGCGGTGGGGCCGGCGACCTTGTGCGCCGTCGCGGCCGAAATCGGCCCCGACGGCCTGACCAAGGCGATCGCGCCGGTCAGGATCGGCGGTCTTCTCGAGCCCGCCGAACCGGGTTTCTGGAGCTGATGGCGATTCTCGCGCCAACCATCGTCTACGATCTCGACGGGACGCTCGCCGATACGGCCGAGGACTTGGTCGCCACGCTCAACTGGCTTCTGGCGAGAGAAGGCCTTGCGCCGATGCCGGTCGAGAGCGCCCGCTCGCTGGTCGGGGCGGGCGCGCGGGAGCTGATTAAGCGCGGCTTCCTCGCCTCCGGCAGGAGAGTCGAGGCGCCGAAGCTCGAGGCGTTGTTCGCCGATTATCTCGGCTATTACAACGCCCATATCGCCGATCGCACGAGGCTCTATCCGGGCGTCGAGAAGGCGCTTCGCGCCTTCGCGCGCTCAGGCGTCCGGCAGGCGGTCTGCACCAACAAGATCGAGAGCTCGGCCAGGCTCCTGATCGGCAAGCTCGGGATCGCCGAGCTTTTCGCCTTCGTCTGCGGCCAGGACACGTTCGGCGTCGGCAAGCCGGACCCGAAGCCGCTTCTCAAGACCATCGCTGCTTCCGGCGGGTCGAGCGCGCGCGCGATCATGGTCGGGGATTCGGCGACCGACGTCAAAACCGCCCGCGCCGCGAAGGCGCCCGTGATCGCGGTCGATTACGGCTATGCCGACGTCCCGGCGAGCGAACTGGGGGCGGACCGGGTGATCGCCCATTTCGACGAGCTCGAGGCCGCCTGCGACGCCCTGCTGACGGCGTGAACCCTGGCGCCTGCGGGCCTTAAGGTTCCTTTTAGGTTCGCGCCTCCAGTGTTTTCAGTGGCTTGGAACCCCGTTTAGGTTCGCGCCGCAAAAACGGTCTTCGAAGCCGCGACGATCGGCCCGGCGGCGGACCGCTCCAAAGCCGGGAGGCCGGGCGGCGTGGAGGCCGGCCGAAACGCCCCCTTGGCCCAATGATTATATTGTTATAACCTCTTGCCCGCGGACGGTCCCAAAGCCGACCCGCGATGGCGCGCGCTTTCCGGAGATTTCAAGCATGAACGCTAGCCCCAAGATCGCGTTGGCGGCTCTGGCCGCAATCGTCCTGTCGCCTTTCGCGGCCCGAGCGGAGAAGGTCAACCTGACCTTTCTCACCCACTGGTCGCCGGACAGCGTCGCCATGCTGGAGAAGGCGGCCAGCGCCTATGCGAAGGAGCACGCGGATGTGGCGGTGTCTTTTCGCGCCGTTCCCTTCGGCGACCTCCTGACGACCCTGCGCGCGTCCGGCGGCGGATCGGCGGGCCCGACGATGGCCAGCATCTACAACGCCTGGCTGCCCGACCTCGCGAGGGACAAGCTGATCGCCCCGATCCCCGAGGCGATGGGAACGGAGGTCAAGGCGGACTGGCCGGCCGGCGTGGTGGGCGCTTCCTCGACCGCCGGCGCCCTCTACGGCTTCCCGAACGAAATCGATCTCTACGCCCTCAACTACAACAAGAAGCTTTTCGAAGCGGCCGGGATTGCCGCGCCGCCCGCCAATTGGGACGAGCTCGTCGCCGACGCCAAAAAGTTGACGGACAAGTCCAAGGGCCAGCAGGGCTTCGGCATGATCAATTCGTGGACGGCGGGCGTCATCCATCCGTTCGCGTCGCTGCTCGCCTCCAACGGCGGGGAACTGATCGCCGGCGGCAAGCCCCAGCTCGACAGCGAGGCGTCGAAGGAGACCTTCGGCCTTTACGAGAAGCTGGTGAAAGAAGGCTTGAGCGATCCCTCGATGGGAACGTCCAACGCCAACACCACCGGGCCGTTCCTCGACAATTTCGTGTCCGGCAAGACCGGCATGATCATCATGGCCAACTGGTGGGAGAGCGCGCTCAAATCCGGCATGGGCGACAAGTTCGCGGATATCGGCACGGCCGCGATTCCCGTTGGGCCCCACGGCGACAAGCCGCACTCGATCTCGTATACGTGGATGACGGTGGTGAACGCCAAGGCGAGCCCGGCCGAGCAGAAGGCGGCGTGGGACTTCCTGTCCTGGCTGAACGGCCCGAAATCGGGGCCGAACGGCGGCTCGGCGATGGGCGCGGTCCTGGTGTCGATGGGAATCCTGCCCTCGCGGACGTCCGATACGGCGGCGTTCGCGGACAAGCTGAGCGACCCGTTCCTCAAGGCCTATATCGCCGCGGCGCCGGATGCGGTTCCGTTCCCGGTGGTCCTTGGCGGGCAGGAATTCTCGGAGTCGCTCCAGAGCCATGTGGAGGCGGTGCAGTTCGGCAAGGCGAGCGCGGCGGACGCGGCGGCGGCCGCGCAGGCCGACGCGATCGCGATCCTCGCCAAGGCCGCGAAATAGCGCCGCTTTGCGGGAGGCAGGCGCGCGGGGCAGGGAATGAGCGCGCTCGCCGCGAGGCGGCCGCTCTTTGTCATGCTGTCGCCGGCGCTCTCGCTGCTTGGCGTGTTCATCGCGGCGCCGATGGCGCTGACGATCTGGCTTTCCTTTCAGGACTGGTCGACCGAGACCGGATTCGGCGAGGCGCGCTTCGCCGGCCTCGACAATTTCAGGGCGATCTTCGGACCGACCTCGGTCGGGCGCGATTTTACCGGCGCTTCTGTCAACACGGGCCTCTACACGCTGGGCTCGGTCGCGCTGATCCTGCCGCTGTCGGTGGCGCTCGGACTCCTCGTCTATCAGCGGCGGGTCAGGGGCGGCGTGACCTTAAGGACCATCCTGTTCTCGACCTATATGACGCCGATGATCGCGGTCGCGCTCGTCTGGTCGAAGCTGTATTCGCCAAGCGACGGCCCGATCAACCAGATGCTCGGCTGGGTCGGCCTGCCGCCTGGACGATGGCTGTCCTCGCCGGACACTGCGCTCAGCTCGATCGTCATCCTCAACGTCTGGCAGCAGGTCGGCTATTTCACCGTGCTCGCGGTCGCGGGGCTGACCCAGATCCCGGTCTCGCTCCACGAGGCGGCGGCGCTCGACGGCGCCGGCCCGCTCAGGCGCTTCATCTTCGTGACCCTCCCGCTGCTCCGGCGGACGCTGCTCTTCTCAGCCGTGATCGCGGTGATCAACGCGGTTCAGGTGTTCGAACCGGTCGCGCTGATCACCCAGGGCGGGCCGGTCGGCTCGACCAACGTGCTGACCTATCACATCCGGAGGGTCGGCATCGAACGCTCTCAAGGCGGGCTTGGATCGGCGATGGCCGTCATGCTGATGCTGGCGCTGATCGTCACGGTGGTCGCGCTGTTCGCGCTGGCGCGGCGGATCGAGGATGACGGGCCATGAGCGCCGTCCCTTTGCGCTGGCGTCTCAGCCCCTTCGCCCGCGCGCCCGGATTCGCCGATTGGCTGATCCTGACCGCGATCGTCGTGGTCGCCGTCGCCGCCGCTTTCCCCCTCGCCTGGATGGCGCTGACGAGCCTCATGACGCCCGCGGAGACGATGCGGACCCCGCCGGTCTGGATTCCCGCCACGCCGTCGCTCGACGCCTACGCCAAGGTCGCGGATGTCATTCAGGCAGGACGGTCGTTCCTCAATTCGGCGATCATCGCCACGACGACCACCTTGGGAATTCTCATCACCAGTCTCCTCGCCGGCTTCGCCTTCGCGAAATACCAGTTCCGCGGCCGAAACGTCATCTTCGCCCTCGTCGTCGCCACGATGTTCCTGCCGCCGATCGTGACCCTCATCCCTCTCTACCGGCTGGTCGGCTATCTGCGCATCGACGGGGGACTCATGGGCGTGATCGCGCCGAATCTCGCCAACGCCTTCGGCATCTTCCTGATGCGCCAGTTCATTTCCGGCGTGCCGGACGATCTCATCGACGCCGGGCGAATGGACGGGGCGTCTGAGCTCAGGATCCTGTTCTCGATCGTCGCGCCGAGCGTGACGCCGGCGATCGCGGCGCTTGCGCTGTTCGCCTTTGTCTATCACTGGAACAGCTATCTGTGGCCGCTCACGGTGCTGGAGGGGCACACGGAGAACTATCCGATCGTCATCAGCCTGAGCCGCCTGCTCAGCTACAATCGCGGCGCCATGAACACGAATCTCGTGATGGCGGGCGCGACGCTCGCGGTGCTTCCGCCGCTGATCCTGTTCGCGTTCCTGCAGCGGTTCTTCGTCGACAGCATTGTCAGCTCAGGGCTCAAGGGATGACTGCGCTCTGCGTCGACCTCGGAGGGACGCGGCTGCGCGCGGCGCTTTTCAACGCGGCATGCGAGGCCGAGCTTCTGGGCGATTGGCCGGCGCCGGCGGACGTGGAAGCGTTCCGGCGCCGGGTGGGGAGCCTCATCGACGCGCATGGCGCCTCGACGATCGGCGTCGCGGTTCCCGGGCTCACCTCGGGCGCGGTCTGCGTATGGGCGCCGAATCTGCCGTACCTCGACGGGCTCGACCTCAAGCGAATGTTTTCCGGCGTGACGGTCGCGCTCGGCAACGACGCCCAGCTTGCCCTTCTCGCCGAGGCGGCGCTCGGGGCGGCGCGCGACGCAACGGACGTCATTCTTCTCGCCATCGGCACCGGCATCGGTTCGGCCGTCCTCGCGGACGGGCGGATCGTGCATGGCCCGAGCGGCGCCGCCGCCTCCTTCGGCTGGGCCTCGGCCGACCCGGCCGACCCCGGCGATCCGGCGCTCGGCTGGCTCGAACGCAACGCCTCGGGGACGGCGCTCGACGCGATCGCGAGGCGCGCTGGCGGGACGGACGCGCGGGCGCTGATCGCGGCGGCGCGCGGGGGCGACGCCGTCGCGAGCGAGGCGCTCCGCAAACCTTGCGCCGCGCTTGGCGCGGCGATCGCCGGCGCGGTCGCGCTGCTCGGCAGCCGGTCGGTGATCGTCTCCGGAGGCCTCGCCGAAGGGATGGACGTGCTTGCGCCATTGGTCCTCACCGTTCTCAGGCGCCACCTTCCGCCGCACTTGCGCGATGTGACGTTGGCCTCTGCGCATTTCGGAGCGCGCGCGAGCCTGATCGGCGCGGGGCTCGCCGCGCATGGCCATCCGCTCTGGGCGGGGCAGGGCTCATGACGCTCACCATCCGCGCGGTGCGGCCCGACCGGAACCGGCCGGAGCCATTATGGCGCCAGACGGAGCTCGCGCTCCGGTCGCTGATCGCCGACGGAACCTGGGTCGACGGCGACCAGCTTCCGAACGAAGCGCGGCTCGGCGAGATGCTCGGGGTGAGCAGGATCACTATGCGCCACGCCCTGCGCAACCTGGAGGAATGGGGGCTCCTGCGCCGCGAGCAGGGACGCGGAACCTTCGTCAGCAGTTCGACCGTCATTGCCGGCGTTCGAGGGCCGACCAGCTTCACCCAGGAAATGGCGGATCGAGGGCTGACCGCGGCATCGCTCCTTCTCGAACTGAAGGCGGAGCGCGCCGACAACGCGATCGCTTCGGCGCTTGAAATCCTGGAAGGCGCCGCAGTGTGCAAGATCCGCCGGCTGCGATTGGGCGGCGGCCAGCCGATCGGCATCCAGACCGCCTATCTGCCGGCCAAGCGCGTGCCGGGCCTCATCGACATGGGAGAATTGCCGCCTTCGCTCTACGCTGCGCTGCGCGAGCGCTACGGCCTCGTTCCGCAATCGGCGCTCGAAATCTATCGCGTCGGCGCCGTCGCCGAAGGAGACGCCGAATTGCTCGAAGTCGCCGTGGGAAGCCCGGCTTTCATCGTTCAGCGCATCACTTCCGATGCGCGCGGCGCTTATGAGTTCACGGTC
>DATNBG010000322.1:0-4113 GCA_035572075.1 Roseiarcus sp.
GCGCTCGTCGACGAATTGCAGCTTGCCGAGGACAGCAAGGGCGTTCCCGGTTTTGCTCTCGATCCCTACAACACCGACGTGCCGCAATAAGGGCCGGTTCCTTTGGGGCGCGCCGGCCGTGGCGCGCCCTTACGCGCCCGCGTCTCGTGAGGGGCGACGTCGTCCGAAGGTGACTTGATGCGCATCCTCGTGCTCAATCCGAACACCAGCGTCGAAATCACAGGCCGGCTTGAGGCCGCGGCCAAGGCCGCGGTGGCGCCGGGGACGGCCATCCTGACCGCGACCGCGCCGCGGGGCGTTCCCTATATCGCGACGCGCGCCGAGGCGCAGATCGGCGGGGCGATCGCCCTTGAAATGCTGGCGGAGCTGCATCGCGGCTGCGACGCCGCGATCATCGCCGCCTTCGGCGATCCGGGCCTGTTCGGCGCCCGCGAGCTCTTCGATATTCCGGTGATCGGCATGGCGGAAGCCTCGATGCTGACGGCGTGCATGCTCGGCCGGCGATTCGCCATCGTCACCTTCGCCCGCGCGCTCGGCCCCTGGTATCAGGAATGCGTCGACATGCATGGGCTCTCCGGACGATGCGCCGGCATACGCATGCTCGACGATCCGTTCGAAACAATCGGCGGCGTCCAGGACGAGAAGGAGGGCCTGCTGTCGAAGCTCGCCCATCAGGCGGCGCTGGAGCTCGAGGCCGACGTGGTGATTCTCGCCGGCGCGCCGCTCGCCGGACTTGCCGCCCGCATCCGCGGCCGGATACCGGTTCCGGTCGTCGATCAGATGGCGGCGGCGGTCAAACAGGCCGAGGCGCTGGTCTCTCTCGGCGCGCGCAAGGCGACGGTCGGAACCTTTCGCCGACCCGACGCGAAGCCGACCATCGGCCTCGCCGAGGCCCTCGCCGCCCGCATCGAGCGGCGCGACTGAGGCCTTGGCGCCGGGCGCGCCTGTCAGGCGAGCTCGAACCGGATGTCCTGCTGGCCCTCGAGAAGCGTCTTGCGTCCGAGAGCATAGATATTTTCAAGGCCCGCGGTGAGGGTCAGGAAGTGGTTGCCCGAGAGGGGCCCGGCCTTCGAGGCGAAGCTCACATTGCCGTAGGCCAGCAGCAGCTCCGTCTCGCTGACGCCGCCCGGGTAGAGGATGACTTGGCCCGGCGCCGGATAGCAGGTGTTGTTCTCAAACGAGACCCCGAAATCCAGGTCGCCGAGCGGCACCCACACGCCCTCGCCGCTCCAGCGAACGTGAATGATCTTGCTGACAAACGGCATATGCTTGACGAAGGCCGCCACCGTTTTTGGCGCGGCCTTGTCCTCGAAATAACCGCTAAACGTATACGGCCCGGCAATGACTTTGACTTTGTTCACGCTGCCCTCCTGAGCGCCGGTGGATTGAGGCCTGATCCAGAGTCGAGGAGATCTTCTGTGTTCTCCCTCGACGTTCAAACGCCGTCGCGTCCGACCAGCGCTGTTTGCGGCTGATTGTCAAATGCTTCGGCATTCGCCCGGTTGAGGCGAACGCCGCTCGCGATTGAGGCCTCGTCTCCCGACTTAAAGCGCCGGTACTGTGCTCGGGGGTTTGCGATGATGAGTCGCCTGTTCATAGGAATAGGCAAGCTCGAACAAGGTTGGCTCGGCCCACGGTCTCGCCATCAATTCGATCCCCACCGGGAAGGGCTTCGGCGCGGCTTCGGTTGGCGCCGAAAATCCCGCCGGCACGACGATCGCCGGCATGCCCGTGACCGCCGCTACGATGCCGTTCCACCAGCCCATCGTCATCTTTTCACCGATCGGCGGGATCGTCCGATCGACGGCGGGATAGGCGAAAGCGTCGAGGTTGTTATCGGCCATGACCTTGAGCAGGAAGTCCCGCAGCTCCGCGGATTTGAGCAGCCGATCCTTATAGTCGACCATGCCCGTGTTTTTCATGATCGCGTCCCACATGAATGGCCAGATTATGCCGAATTGCGCCACTTTCGGATCCATCTGCCCACGCTCGACGAGATCCTGCAAGGACTTCACGGGAGAGTGCGGCCCGAGAGCGGCGAGGTAGCGATCGAGATCGGCCTGGTACTCGTAGACTTCGACATCGAGGTTCTGAAAGATCGTGAATGACTCGACCGAAGGAAGGTTCAGCTCGACGAGCTCGGCGCCCTGGCTCTGCATCTCCTTCAAAGCCTGATCGATGACCGCGTTCACGTCCGTGCTGGCCGGCGTGAACAGGCCGCGGAGCACGCCGATGCGCTTGCCCTTCAATCCATCGCTCTTCAGGAACGATGTGTAGCTTGAAGGAATATGACCGACGCTACGAGCCGTGACGGGATCGTTCGGATCATACCCGGCGATTGTGTCGAGCATGATCGCGGCGTCCCGGACATCGCGGGTAATCGGGCCGGCCGTATCCTGGGTGTGGGAGTTTGGAATGATGCCCGCGCGGCTGACCAGGCCGGTCGTCGGACGCAGGCCGACGAGCGCCGTTATCGCCGCGGGTCCGCGAATGGAATCGACAGTGTCGGTCCCGAGAGCCGCGGCGGCCAGGTTGCTGGCCACCGCGATCGCGGAGCCGCCGCTCGACCCGAGCGCGTGGCGGGTCAGATCGTAAGGATTGTGAGGCTGGCCCCCGACGGAGCTGCGGCTCGTCGGGATGAAGGCGAGTTCGCCCAGATTGGACTTGGCGAGAATGATCGCTCCCGCAGCCCGAAGCTTGCGGGCGACGAAACTGTCCTCGGGCGGAATCGAATCCTTCAAGGCGAGGGCGCCGCCGGTCGTTCGCATGTCGGCGGTGTTCATGTTGTCCTTGAGGATCACCGGAATGCCGTACAGAGGGCCCTTCGATGGATTGTCCTTGGCTTCCCCATCGAGGCGCTTGGCCTCGGCCCCGGCGTTCTGATTGATTGTGATCAAGCTGTTGAGATCGGGCCCCGCGCGGTCGTACGCCTCGATTCGCTTCAAATAGAAATCGACCAGTCCGCTCGACGACAGGCGGCTTGAGTCGAGCGCCTCACGCAGGTCGGAAATCGACGCCTCCATGGGAAATGGCTGTTGCTGAGCCGAGGCCTCCTGCGAAACGGCGAGGGCGCCAAGAGTGGCCGCGCACAGGAGAAGCCCAGCCTTGCGAAGGCTCGCTCGCTCTCTAAAGACGGAAGACACACGCGCCGACATCTTATCACTCCCTCAAGTTGCGCCGACCTTCGCGGACGACAGACTCCCATGCGGCGCGCCGGCGAGGCGGCCGTCCATCCATTCGCCAGCTGGCGAAACTGCTTTCAGGATCGCGGCTTCCGAGCCCGATCCCGCGACGAAGTCCGGACGGGCGTCAGCCCGAGACTTCAAGTCGTTGGGCGACCCGATCCGCGCCGAGCCCGAGCAGCGGATCGGAAAAGACACTGCCCCATCCGTGGACGCGATCGGGCGCGACGCCCGCCAGCAAGAGGCTCTTCCACACGGTGACGGCGATCGAGTCATAGACCGGCAGGCCAAGTTCGGCCTCGAGGTCGGCGGCGACGCCGGCGCCGCGCATATTCGTGCAGACGATCGCGACTGCGTCGCAGCCTTGGCGCGCGATCGCGCGGATCATCTCGGCGACCTCGCTTTCCGGCACTTCCGCGAACGAGAAGTTGTCCTGAAGTCCGCTATGTCTTTCGGCGGGGCACTCGATCCCGGCGCGCTTGAAGTTCATGATGATGCGCGCCTGCACCGCGTCGACGTAGGGCGTGACCAGGCCGATGCGCGACAGGCCGGTGCGCTCGAAGATTTCCAGGAACGCCAATACTGAGGTGCATGCGTCGACGCCGGTCGTGGCCTTGATCCGGTCGCAGAGCCGTTCATCGCGGTCGTAGCCGAGCCAGCTTGCCGAAGTGCCGTTCCAGGCGATGACCTGGACCTTCGCATGCGTGAGCAACTCGGCCGCGCGCAAGATTTTGTCGTCGCCGAACTGCTGATCGGACGCGTCCGAAATGGCGATCTCCGTCACCCGAAACCGGCTGAAATGCGCGCTCGCCTCCGGCACGCCCGAGAGCATGGCCGATGTGATCGGCTCCAGCGCCGTGTTGGACGAGGGGGTGAGCATCCCCAGACGAACTTTTCCACTCATGCAAGCCTCCAAATGCGAATCCCGATC
>DATNBG010000323.1:0-14305 GCA_035572075.1 Roseiarcus sp.
CACGTGATCGCCGAACTGCAGGCGTCTTACGCCGACGAGGCGGGCGTCAGGCAGCTCAAGATCAAGCACAACAACTTTCTCGGTTACTTTATCGAGACCCCTCAAGCGGCGGGCGAGACGCTGCTCAAGCCCCCGCTCAACACGACCTTCATCCATCGCCAGACGATGGCGGGCGCGATGCGCTTCACCACCAATGCGCTGGCTGACCTCGAGGCTCGCATCGCCTCCGCGGCAGGCCAGGCGCTTAAGCTCGAACTGGAGACGTTCGACCACCTGCGTCAGGCGTGCCTCGCCGAGGGCGAACGCTTGCGCGGCTTCGGCGCCGCGCTGGCCGAGGTCGACGTCGCGGCGTCGCTCGCCGAACTGGCTGTGAAGCGCAACTGGACGCGTCCATTGGTTGACGGCTCGTTGAATTTCAGAATCGAGGGCGGACGCCATCCGGTGGTCGAGGCGGCGCTGAAGCAGGCGGGCGAGCCGTTCGTCGCCAACGATTGCGATCTTTCGGGGGAAGCAGGCGAGGGCGGGCGTATCGCGATCGTCACCGGCCCCAATATGGCTGGAAAGTCGACCTATCTCAGGCAGAACGCGCTGATCGCGCTCATCGCCCAGATGGGCGCCTATGTGCCGGCGGCGCGCGCGCACATCGGCGTCGTCGACAGGCTCTTCTCGCGCGTCGGCGCGGCGGATGATCTCGCGCGCGGCCGCTCGACCTTCATGGTCGAAATGGTCGAGACAGCCGCCATTCTCAATCAGGCCAGCGTCCGCTCGCTGGTAATCCTGGACGAGATCGGCCGCGGCACGGCGACCTTCGACGGGCTCTCGATCGCCTACGCCTGTGTCGAACATTTGAGCGCCGTCAACCACTCGCGGGCGCTGTTCGCCACCCATTTCCACGAATTGACCGCACTCGCCGGGACCTTGCCCCGGCTCGTCAATCTCACCATGCGGGTCAGCGAGTTCAAGGGGACGCTGGCGTTCCTGCATGAAGTGGTTCCAGGCGCGGCGGAGCGCTCCTACGGCATTCAGGTCGCCAAGCTCGCCGGCCTGCCGCAGTCGGCCGTCAAACGGGCGCGACAGGTGCTTTCGGGCCTCGAAGCCTCGCGCTCGAGCGGCTCGCTCGACTCGCTGCCGCTCTTCTCCTATGAGCCGCGCGAGCCGCCTCCTGCGCCTCCCCCTGACGAATTGCGCGACGCGCTCGCCGCGCTCGATCCCGACACATTGAGCCCGCGCGAGGCGCTCGAAGTGGTCTACAAGTTGAAGCGGCTGACCGGGGACAAGGCTTAAATGACCGATCCGAAAATCCTCGCAGCCTCCCTTGCCGCGGCTTATCTCTATGTGGTCACGCCGGGGCCTGCCTTCCTTGCCCTGTTCACGCTCGCGGCGTCGCGCGGGCGCGCATCGGGCGCCTGGTTCATCTGCGGTCATCTGCTTGGCGACGTGACCTGGGGCGCGCTTGCAGTGGCGGCGATCGTGGGGGCGAACCGCATCGGCCCGACATTGTTCGAGGCGCTCGGCTTCATTTGCGGGCTCTACCTCGTCTATCTCGGCGCGCGGGCGCTTCTGACGAAGAAGGACGCGCCGCCGCGCACGATCGGGGCGAAGCGGCCGCTTGCGACCGGCATGGCCTTCGGTCTCACCAATCCGAAATCCTATCCGGTGGCTCTGGCGATGTTCTCGGCCATTGTCGCGCCCTACATCGGAGCCCTGAGAATGACTGACGCGCCTCAGATGTTCGCCGCGGCGTTCGCGGGCTTCCTGCTCGCCGACCTGACCTTGATCTTCGCCGCTGGCCTGCCGGCGGTGCGGCGGTTCTTCCTCACCCACGGGGCGGCGGTCACGCGGCTCGTGGGCGTGATCTTCATCCTGTTCGGCGCCCGCTCGATTGCCGACGCCGCAAGCGGGGTGACGCGGCGGGCGGCGTGAGCTGGCCCGCCGGGGGCCCCGAAATTAGAATCCCGGCAATAGGCCGCGTCCTGCTGTATAGTCGGGCATCCGCCTCATCTTGCCTGGAGGTCTCGACATGCCCGGTTTCCGCATTCTCGGCTCCGCCGCGCCTGTGGTTCTGTCGGCGCTCGCGCTTTGCGGCGCGCCTTCAGGTCAAGACGCGCTCGCCGGCTCGGCCCCGGCCTTCAGCGCCATTCGCGTCGACGTCGCGCCGCTGCGCGCCAACGCCGGCGATCCGACCGCGACATGGGTTGCGCAGGATCTTCCCGGAGAGCTCGCGCGGGCCCTGTCAGGGCGCATGGCGCCCGGCGGCGCGCCGCTCATCGTCAGGATCGACTATCTCACGCTCGGGCCGTCAACCGGCGAAATGCTGCACGCCAGCGCGTCGATCGACAATATTGAGGGCGTTGCGGTGATCAATGGGCGGGAGACGCCGATCCGGGCGACCAGCAGCTATTACACCAATCCGATCGACCAGACGATGATCGAGCGCTCAAATCGCGAGCGGGTGGCGCAGCTGACGCAAGCGCTGGCGTACTGGATCGGTCACGGCGCGTTCTTTTGAACGCGCGCATCCGGGCTTCGACGCGAGCCCACCAAGAATATCAACGTCTGAGGTAGGCCAGCGCCCTCATCCGGTTTGGCGCGCGCCCGATGGTCGCCTGCACCATCGCGATGCGACACGGGACGTGAACGGGCGCGATAGGCGCGGCGTCGGCCTGTTGAAAGGCAAGGCTGCCCCGATCCCAGGCTTCGTGCTGACGGCGCACGCGCGCTCGGAGCTTTGGCGACGTGAGCTCAAATGAGCGATGGTTCGGCGAGTCCTCGCCGATCCCGAGGAGCGCATTGAATTGAGGTCCGGGTCGTCACTGCGTTCCGCACGAGCAAGATCGACAGATACTGGAGAGGACAATCATGAAGATCGCCTAAAATCGGCAGATGGATTGTCTCAGCTTGGTTCTGAAGGAGGGCGGCGCAGTGGCGGAGAGTGACGAGGACAAGGCTGGCGTCATTCTTGACTACGATGCCATGGCGATCTCGTCGCGCTTGAGATTCTCGACGCCTCGCGCCGCGTTACCGAGGCCGGCAAGATCGAATGCGAGGCGACATGAATCACGATCCGGCCGGCTTCTTCCGGCCTATTTCTCCGAAGATTCGCCTCCAACAAAGCTCAAATACGACGCGAGGGCGGCGATTTGATTCGGCGACAAAGACCGCCCGACTTTCGGCATAGGTATCCCCGAAGAGTCTTGGCCCTGGCTCCACTGCTCAAGCCGGCGCTTGAGATAGCTGTAAGAAAGCCCGCCGAGGCGCGGAATCTCGCGGACGCCCTGCGCTTCGGGGCCATGGCATGCCTGGCAAGCGGCAATGTTCTCATCGGGCACGCCATTTTCAAAGATCATCTTGCCCTCGGCGACGAGCGCGCTGTCGCCGTCCATCGCGGCCTCGGGCGGAAGGGATGAAAAATATGCGGCCAGATTTCGTAAGGTCAATGGATCGAGATGCGCGGCGGCGTTCCACATATACTTGATCGAAAGGAACTCATCCCGCTTATGGGTCGCGAAGGCTCGGAGCTGATTCACCAGATAGTCTGCCCTCTGGCCGGCCAGCCGGGGCGCATTGTAATAGCCCTGCGCGGACGTTCCGTGACACCAGGTGCAATTGCGAACCCGCAGATCATCGGCCAGGAGCGGTCCAGTTGCGGTGAGGGAAATCGCTAGGGCCACCATTTTCTTACGGAAGTGGTTCATGATCCAAGGTCTCTTGCGCGACGAACTCAGCCTGGTTGATGCGCTAGAACGCCATGATTTTACCTGAGCGCGCTGACATACTCGGCGAGCGCACGCACCTGTTTCGGGGTCAGATTCGCCACGGTTGGCCGCATGATCCATGATATGTCCTGGCGCCCGCCCTGGCCGCGTTCGCTGCTCCAGATCGACAGGGTGTTGACCGTGTACCAATAGAGCTGGCCTGCGAGGCGAGGTATTTCGCGCTGTCCCCTGGCGTCGGGGCCGTGGCAAGCGGAACAGGCCGGAACATTCTGATCGGGCAATCCGTTCGCGAAGATCTCTTTGCCCAAAGCGGCGTCGCCCGTGGGCGCGCCATCAACTGGCGGAGGATTCAAGGCGCTCATGCGCGCGGCCAAAGCGGGGATCATGTCAGGCGATATGCCGTGGGCCACATTCGCCATCACGGGGTTGACCCGCCGACGCTCAAGGAAGGCGCGCAACTGATTTTCAATATATTGCGGCGACTGCCCGGCCAGGCGCGGCATGGCGTAAAACCCGCGAAAACCCTGCGCGGACGGACCATGACAGGTCGTGCAATATTCGAATTTCGCTTCAATGCTCCCGGCCCTTGCGTGAAGATCTTGGGCTCCCGCCTGGACCTGATGACCGGCCATAGCCGGCAAAAAAGCGGCCAGGGCGGCTGTCAGCGCCGCGCGCAAACGAACAGCTCTCATCTTCCTCGCCTCCCGCCGCTTCCTTTTTTCGCCACCGCTAGCCAAGAACACTTCCGCCAGTCTTACAAGCCTCCCTCTCGTGGTCTCCGGCGTTCGGCGCCATCCGCAGCAAGGCGCCGCTGCTCCGCGACCGCTTTCCTCAAAGGCCGCCCTCGTGGGTCGGCCGGGCGCGCCTCTTGCTCTGCTTACCGGCGGCGTGCATGGCGATAACTTCGCTCGAAACCTTTAGCCACTGTTGACACGGTTCAAATGCGAATGAAAGTCGCGGAGTGCGTCAAGGGCTCCAAAAATGCGCATCCGAATGCTCACATATGAAGAGGGGCGCTCCCCACGATCGCGACGCGAAAATTTCGGGAGGAAGATCATGAAGGTTGTCAAGGCTCTCGCGCCGGCTGCACTGGTCGCCGTTATCCTCTCCGCCGGGGCCGGCGCCGAAGACAGCAAGACCAGCGGCGCTGCGCAGCCCGAAGGCGTCCCAGCGAAGGAGTTTAAGGCCAAGGCGGGCTATTGTGAAACCTGTCACGGGCTGTCGGCGCGCGGCTTCATAGGGACGAATCCGATGCCCAGACTCGCGGGCCAGCAGCCGGACTATATCAAAAACCAATTGCAGGCTTTCATCGATCGCCGCCGGCTGAACCCCGTGATGGGCAATGTGGCCCATGTCCTCAGCCCCGCGATGGTCGACGCCCTGTCCACACATTTCAAGGATCTTGACCCGCCGCCCTACGGCGGCGCTCCGAGAAACCTCATGTCCGAAGGGGAAAAGATCTATCATGAAGGCGTTCCCAGCGCGGAGGTTCCGGCCTGCGAGTCGTGCCACGGCCAGGATGCCCACGGCACTGACCAGTTTCCGCGCCTGGCCGGCCAGCTCTATGGCTACGTGATCGCCAAGCTGGCGAACTGGTCCAAGGAGCGTGGTCAAGACCCGAACAATCCGGACAATTCGCAGATCATGGCCCCAATCGCCGAAAAGCTGACCAAAGAGCAGATCGCCGCGGTCGCCGCTTATGTCAGCGACCTCAAATAATGATTTGTTCAGGCCGGGATTCCTCCGACGATCCAACCGAACAGGCGGAGTCATGCTCCGATCCGTTCAAGGCTTGATGGCGATCCGGCTTGGAACGCGTCGCGCGGATCAATTGAGACCGCCTTGTGACTGGACTCGCAACGATCCGCATGGCAGGTAAAGTATCGTGAATCGTCGGCGCTGAGTCCGCCAACCGGGCCGCGCTGGCCGCGAAGCGATCGGGTGCTCCCAGGGGGGCGGATGGCGAGAGCGACGGATCGCGCGACCGCAAAGGCGTTCAGCGCCTTAGCCGCTGCGGGCGTGGCCTTTCTGATGGTCGGCGCCGACCCGGCCGAGGCGCTGCCGAGTTACGCTCGCCAGACCGGCCAGCCGTGCGCCACCTGTCACACCGCCTTTCCCGAGCTGACGCCCTACGGCCGGCGATTCAAGATCGGCGGCTACACGGCGGGCGGCGGCGACTGGCAGGGGCCGCCAATCTCCGCGATGTACATGCCCGGCTTCACCCGCACGGCGTCGAACCAGGATGCGCCGCCAGCCCCGGGACTGCACGTCAACAACAACCTTGTGTCGCAGCAGGTCTCGGGCTTCATCGCGGGCCAGCTTTACGGCAATCTCGGCTCGTTCATCCAGATAACCGGCGACCCCGTGGGCGGAACGGTCGGGTTGGACGCCTCTGACGTCCGTTACGCCGATACGCTCAAGCTGTTCGGCAAGGATACGATCTGGGGCATCGACGCCAACAACGCGCCGACCGTCGAAGACCCCTGGAACACGACGCCCTCGTGGGGCTGGCCGCAGATTTCATCGACCATCGCGCCCGCATTCGGGCCGCCGCTCACGCATTTGGAAGGGTCCTACACCGGAATTGTCGGCGGCGCGGGCGCATACCTTTTCTGGAACGACATGCTCTACGCCGACTTGACGTTCTACAAAGGGCTTCCGGTCCCTGTCCTGCAGGCCTTCAATGTGGGCAACTCCACGACCGACGCGCTGTCCAACGTCGCGCCCTATTGGCGCCTCGCAATCGAGCCGCATTGGGGTGACCTTTTCTGGGAGGTCGGCACGTTCGGCATGTACGGGCAGGTCACGCCCGGCCGGCAGTACGGATTCGGAACCGATAATTTTCTCGACGTCGGTTTCGACTCGCAGCTCCAGTACGCGGGCGATCAGTACAGCATAACCGTGAAGCTGACCGATATCATGGAATGGCAGAGACTGAACGCCACATTTGGTCTCGGCGGCGCATCGAACCTCAGCAACACCCTCAACAGCTTCAAGGCCAACGCGTCGTTCGTGTGGGATCACACTTACAGCCTCGGTCTTGGTTACTTCAACATCGCCGGCTCCGGGGACTGCAACATGTATGGCTCGCCGGCTGCTGTTTGCATTCCCAACGGCCTCGGGGCCTTTCCCAACAGCGCCATCGCAAGCCCGAACGGAAATGGCCTCATCCAGGACATCGCCTATCTCCCGTTCAGCCACGGCGCGCCATTTCCATATTCAACCTGGAACGTGCGGCTCGGCCTGCAGTTCACGGAGTACCTGCACCTCTACGGCGGCACGACCAATTTCGACGGCTCGTTTCTGGGCGGCACGCATAACGCGAAGGGTAACAATTCGGTGTTCGCCTATGCGTGGCTGGCGTTCTGAGGCATTGGAGCCCGGCTCGAAGAAGCGGCAAACGAAGTGCGCGGGCGTTGTGTGACGTGACGCCCGGCTAGCTAGAAGCCGCGCGCCATCGTCGTCAGGACCCTGCCGTTCGGGGCGCCTTAACGCAATTCGTAAACTGCCCGCTAACAACAGACCATATTGGTAAGAGTGGCTTCGTACGCTCTGCAATTTGCGGGACGCGCGCCCAGGCGGGCGCCGTTTGGGGCAAGGAGCGGAAGACATGGCCGCCATCAGTTGGAATGGGGTCGACGGCGACTGGGGCCTCGCTGCGGACTGGTCGACGGGCGCGGTCCCGACCTCGGCGGACGACGTCGCCTTTTCCGCCCCGGGCTCGTATCTCGTCACAGTCGGCGACGTCGATGTCGCGAATTCGCTCACCTTCGACGCCAGCCAGGCCGCGCTCTTCGAAGACGGCGGCTCGCTGACGATTTCGGGGGCGCTTGCCGTCGATTCCGGCTTCGTGTCGCTCAATGAGGCGAACACGATCGGCAGCGTCAGCTTGGGTGCCGCGACGCTCGCCCTTGGCGCTTCCGGCGCGTTGGGAACGGGCGTAGTTACAGTGAACGGCGGCGAGCTTCTCGGGACCGCGAACGCGACCTTCGCCAACGCGCTCGATCTCACGGGAAACGTGACAATCGCCGCGGCGAATGGAACGACGCTGAACGAAAACTCGTCTGGCTATCAGCTCGCCGCGAACGCGACGCTGAATTTCGGCGCGCCCGGGGAGGGCGGCGCCATCCTCTGGCATACCGGCGCCGGCAGCGTCGTCCCCTCGTTGGGCGGCATCAATATCCAGGCCGGCACGCTCAAGGGCGCAGACAGCCGGTTTTCCTCCCTTTTCAGCGATAGCCCGCAAACCACGATCGCCGCCGGCGCGACCCTCGATCTCGGAGGCTTCAACGCGACCGTCAACGACCTCGCCGGCGCGGGTACGATCACCGACAGCGGCGCGGCCGCGACTCTCACTCTGGGCGCGGCGAACTTTAACGGTACGATTTCAGGGGCGCTGTCGCTTGTCTTCGACGGCGACGCATTGCTGTCGGGCCTGGAGAACATGACCGGCGGCGCAACGCTCAACCCGCCGGTCACGGTCACCAACACGGGTACGTACGACATCGTCGCCAATACGAACATCTCTGGCGCGCCCCCCTCGCAGTTCATCAACAGCGGCCTGTTCGAGAAGACGGGCGGCGGGGTCAGCGAGATCACGACCAACTTCGTCAACAACGGCGTGATCGACGTGCTTTCCGGCAGCATCGTGTTCATGGGCGGCTTCGCCAACAATGGCGTGATCCACGGCGTCGTCAGGCAGAGCGGCGGGATCACCTCCGTCGGCGCGTCCGTCTCCTCCGACTTCACCGGCGCCGGCCTCTCCGACATCTTGTGGCAGAGCTCGGGTGGTCAGGCTGCGATCTGGGAAATAAGCGGCGGCAAGATCACGGGCGGCGGAATCGCCGGCCCCAATCCCGGGCCGACCTGGAAGGCGATTGGAACCGGAGATTTCACCGGCGTCGGCCTGTCCGACATCCTGTTTCAGAACGTGAACGGTCAGGCCGCGATCTGGGAGATGAACGGGACCCGCGTGGTCGGCGGCGGCACGATCGCCTCCAATCCCGGGTCGAGCTGGAAGGCGGTCGGAACGGGGGATTTCAACGCCAATGGCCTGTCCGACATCCTGTTTCAGAACACGAACGGCCAGGCCGCGGTCTGGGAGATGAACGGGACCAGCATCGTCGGCGGCGGAGTGGTCGCCTCCAATCCAGGGCCGAGCTGGAAGGCGATCGGAACCGGCGACTTCAATGGCGACGGCCATTCGGACATCCTGTGGCAGAACGCTAGCACCGGCCAGGTCGCGATCTGGGAGATGAACGGGAGCAACATCATCGGCGGCGGGACGGTGAGCTCCGTTCCGGGGCCAAGCTGGCACGCCATCGAAACCGGCGACTTCAACGGCGACGGCCACTCCGACATCCTCTTCCAGAACCCGGGCACAGGCCAGGTCGCGATCTGGGAAATGAACGGGTTGAACCTGGTCGGCGGCGGGGTGGTGAGCTCCGTTCCAGGCCCAAGCTGGCACGCGATCGGAACCGGCGACTTCAACGGCGACGGCCATTCCGACATCCTGTGGCAGAACACGAGCGGCCAGGCGGCGATCTGGGAAATGAACGGGACGAGCCAGATCCCCGGCGGCAGCCAGCTCGTGAGCCCCAATCCTGGGACGAGCTGGCATGCGGTCAAGTCCTCATGACCGGCGCCGCCTCGGGGGAGACGCGGGGGCGCGGCCTACACAAGCGAAGCGCCCGCGCCGCCCCGACGAAGCTACGGCTCCTCCGCTTCGCCCGCGGGGCAGCAGCGGTATTCCTGCGATTTCTCCAAAAGGTCGATCTGCTTCTTGAGAAGCTAATTTTCCAGGTCCTTTCGGGTCGCCTCGAGGTCCATCAGCCTCTTCAGCTCCGGCTCGCAGATGTCGCAATCGTCCAGGCACCCTTTGACCAGCAGACCTGGGGTCGGCAGAGCCAGGGGCTTTTCAAAGCCGAGCGTTTGTTTTGCCGCCGGGGAGACCTGACCGCCGACCTTGTCCAAAAGCCCTTGCTTCACAAGGTCCTGGTCCACTTGTTGAAGGGCCGCCTGCCTGAGGGCCACTGGGATCGGCTGCCCGAAAGCGCCGAGGGTTGGCCCCTGCGGCCCGAAAGCGCCCAACGACCGGGGGAACAGCGTTCCCGCGGCGGGGCTGGGTCCTTTGTTCGACGGCGACGCTTTCGAGCGCCCGCTGCGCCACATCGAGGCGATTCGACCCCGTCGCCAGCACCGAGGTCGAGCGCACGGCGACTTTCGTCGCGGGCTTGGGAGGGTTCAACACGACTCCCGTGGGCGAGACGGAATCGTCCACCCGGCGGTCGATCCTGACGATCTCAAACTTCACGGTCTGGCACTTGTTGATTCGATAAAAAAGGAAGGTCAGGGCGTGACAGTGGTTGGGGTTCGAGAAGGTGCGCGAGGCCGATTCGTATTGGTCCTCCGATTCGTCTTGTTGATGAGCGCGGGTGGAGACCTCGCCGATCGATGTCGAGGCCGCGGCCCGAGTGCTCACCTCCATGTGCTGGTGGAGCGACTCCGCGTGCTGGCTCAGGGAATGGGCGAGCGCACTCGCGGAATTCGCGTCGTACGAGCTGCCCGAAGCCCCGCCGCCGATGCTGAAAATGCCGAAGTCGATTCCGACCCCTCCGCCGCCGCTCACCGACGAAGAGCTGAACGAAGAACTGGCGTTGGTCGTGTCGAGCACGCTGAGATTGCTCATCCCGTAGGCCATGCCCGCCGCATAGTACGATTCCTCCGAAGTCGTCTCGTTCAGGTAAGACAGCTTCGATTCGCTGTCGAAGCTGAATCGCGTGTGACGGTCGCTTGAAGAGAGCCGCACTTTCTCGCCCGGCAAGAGCGTCGTCGTGTACATCAGGTCGCCCAATGCGAGCGGACCCTAGCAGCGCGTGAGCCGGTAGTGAAGCGTCACCTCGACGGGCACCACCTGCTGCTGGTCGCCGACCACGGCGCGAAAAGGAAGCCGGTAGGTGAAATTGAGCACATCGCAAACCTGGCAGGGTTCAAGCTGCGGGCAGCACCCGACGGTTGCGGGAGTTGCAAGGGTGACTTGTTCGGCGGCTGGTTGCTTAGCCATTTTGAACGTCCTCTTTGAAATCGCTTCTTCTAAAAAGTACAGTTTATTACGCATAGATAATGACCAACACGGGAACGCTCGTTAGTCCGTTCCTGTTCTAAACAGCATCGTCAACGTACAAGCCTTGCACGGAGTCTTGCATCTTGGAATTGGTACAACTACCCATCCTTGAGCGAATGTTCGCGCTCTACCCAGGAACGCGAATTGGTCGAGGCGGAGGATCAGCAATAAAGCCCAGTCGGCGCGGGCGGCGCCAACACCAAAGATGGAATTGGACCGCAAGGAGCGGAGTTCGGCCGGGCGCGGATCGGAGTAGCAGAGAGGGAGACAAAACCCGGAGCTGCCCTTATGTCCATGCTGATGACCGAAATGCGTGAGCCCAGCGCCCCGAAGACGGCCGCCCACAACGAACAAAACTGGTGGGAGGCGGTGCGCCGCCGCGACCGGGCCTACGACGGCAGAATTGTCTTTGCCGTCCGGACCACCGGCGTCTATTGCCGGCCGAGCTGCGCCTCGCGCCCGGCGAAGCGGGAGAATGTCCTGTTCTTCACGACCGGGGCCGAAGCCGAGAAGGCGGGCTACCGGGCCTGCAAGCGCTGCCGCCCCGACAAGCCCGGCGCGCCCGATCCGCACATCGAGGCGGTGAGGCGGGCGTGCGAGCGAATCGATGAGGCCGAGGAGGCGCCCAAGCTCGCCGAGCTCGCGGCGAACGTGGGCCTGAGCCCGCACCATTTCCACCGCGTGTTCAAGGCGGTGACCGGCGTGACCCCGAAGGCCTACGCAGCCGAGAAAAGGGCGCGCCGCGCGGCGGAGAAGCTGGGCGCCGCCGGGACGGTCACCGAAGCGATCTATGACGCAGGTTTCAATTCTTCGAGCCGCTTCTACGAGACGGCGGCGGCCCGGCTCGGCATGACCCCGGGCGCGGTCAGGCGCGGCGGGGCTGGCCAAGTCATCCGCTTCGCGGTCGGCGAGGCCTCGCTGGGCGCGGTGCTGGCCGCCGCGACCGACAAGGGGGTTTGCGCGATCATGCTGGGCGACGATCCCGATCGCCTGCTGCGCGAATTGCAGGACCGCTTCCCGCGCGCCGAGCTGGTCGGCGGCGATCCTGAGTTCGAGCGCACCGTCGCGGAAGTCGTCGGGCTGGTCGAGGCGCCGGGACAGCGGATCGATCTTCCGCTCGACATCCGCGGCACCGCCTTTCAGCAACGCGTGTGGGCGGCGCTCAGCGCCATTCCGCCAGGCCAAACGGCGACCTACAAGGAGATCGCGCGCGCGATTGGCCAGCCCAAGGCGGTGCGCGCGGTCGCACAGGCCTGCCGCGCCAATCCGCTCGCGGTCGCGATCCCGTGTCATCGGGTGGTGCGGGCGGACGGCGGCCTCTCCGGCTATCGCTGGGGAATCGAGCGCAAGCGCGAACTGATCGCGCGGGAGGCGGCGTGATGATCCGGACCCTCATCCCAACTCCTCTGGGAGAGGGGCCAGATGGCGCTGCCGCCTCCCTTCTCCCTCTGGGAGAAGGCGGCCGACGCAGTCGGCCGGATGAGAGCCGCGCACCGGCGCTCGACGCGCTCGACTGGCGGCGAATTGAGCGCGACCTCGACGCCTACGGATGCGCGGTCGCGCCGGGGCTCATCTCGCCCGAGGCGTGTCGCGAGCTTCAGGCGCTCTACCCGGACGACGCCCGCTTCCGCTCGCGCGTCGTGATGGCGAGTCATGGCTTTGGCCGTGGCGAGCACAAGTACTTCGCCGAGCCGCTGCCGGAGCTGATCGTCGCGCTTCGCCGCGGCTTCTATGCGAGGCTTGCAGCCGTAGCCGACCGGTGGAATGAGGCGATGGGGATTTCCGTTTGCTATCCCGCCGCGCACGAGGCGTTTCGCGCCCGCTGCCATGAGGCGGGCCAGATGCGGCCGACGCCGCTTCTTCTGCGCTATGGACCGGGCGACTACAATTGTCTGCACCAGGACGTGTACGGCGAGCATCTCTTTCCGCTGCAGGTCGCGATCCTCCTCTCCGAGCCCGGACGCGACTTTGAGGGCGGTGAGTTCGTGCTGACCGAACAGCGGCCGCGCATGCAGTCGCGCGCCGAGGTGGTGAGCCTCGCCCAGGGCGACGGCGTGATCTTCGCCGTGCGCGAGCGGCCGGTGCAGGGGACGCGCGGACCCTATCGCGTCAATCTGCGCCATGGGGTGAGCCGGATCAAAAGCGGCGAGCGTTTCACCCTTGGCGTGATTTTTCACGACGCGGCGTGAAGCTTCGGGGCGACCTTGGGGCCGCGCTGAGGCCGCCTCGCCCATTGCGCGGGGCGCTGCCAGCGTCTATACCCCGCCGTCCCTCGGGCGCGCTTGCTCGAGACGCTTGGAGATGGGCGCTTAGCTCAGCGGTAGAGCACTACCTTGACATGGTAGGGGTCAGAGGTTCAATCCCTCTAGCGCCCACCATCTCCCCGCTCGCCATCAATGGCTTAGCCGGGCGTTGGTCATCGCGCCTGCCCATTGCGGCGGCTGAGCGCGCGAGGCGCAAAAACTCGCCGCCCCGTGCGCCGTCGACCACATGGCCGAGCGTCGCACAATCCGCCGAGCCTGGATCGAGGTTACGCGCGATCGGAAATGGCGCCCGCCGCGTTGCAGTCGAGGCTCCGCAAGAGGCGGCCATCACGGAGGGCGCTGAGGGCGGCGTCGCCTGCGGGGGCCTCACTCCGTCTCGAAATCCCCGGCCTGGGGCGGCGCGAGCGGCGTGAACTGGCAGCGGTCGGGCTTCAGGTCGATGAGCGGGGTGCGATCGAGGCAATCGAGGCCCCTGACCAAGAGCGCCGGCCCTTCGCGCTTGACAAGCGTCACGAGCGCCGTCCCGATCGGGTTCGGCCGGACCGGCGAGCGCAGCGCGAACACGCCGAGGGTTTCTCCGTCATTGGCCGGGCTCTGGCGCACGAGGTCGCGGCGCGATTCGTGCAGCCAGTAGAGGACCTCGATCCGCTCGCACGCCTCGATCCCGTCCAGCGCCTTGACCCAGGGCTCGGCGACCTCGATACGGCAGACCGGCCCGTCGGCCCGCCCCTGGCGCGGACAATTCAGTCGCGAGGTCCAGGGAGTGCGGATCACGCCGATGAAAACGAGGCCGGCGTCGAACGACTTCGGCGCTTCGACCGCCACCTCGTTGGGGCGGATTTCGTTCAATCTCACCATGATCCGGCTCGAGCGCGGGCCTTGGCTTCAAACCGACGCGCGCCTCACTATGAACCGGTTCAGCCCGCGACGCGAGCAGCAGCGCCGGCGGCCAGCGCCCCGGGAACAATCACAGATTGGAACTGCGCAGCGATCGCGTGACGAATGTCGGCCTGACCAGCGGTTCGCCTTCGTCATGAGGAGCAAAGCGCGCCAAGGAGGACGAGGAAGCGAAGACTAGCGATTGCGCTCGCCGGGGCGGCGGCGCTGACGATCGGGGGCGGGCTCATCTGGGGCGCCGAGGCGCAGATCGAACGCGGGGCCGCGGCGCTTTCGGCGCCTGCGCATAACTTCACCCCGGTTGA
>DATNBG010000324.1:0-9647 GCA_035572075.1 Roseiarcus sp.
TTCGCGGCCCGTCGCTCTCGCGATCGACTTGCCAAGCGACGTCTTGCCGACGCCCGGGGCCCCGACCAGACACAGGATCGGCCCGGTCAGCTTGTTGGCGCGCTGCTGGACGGCGAGGTACTCGACGATGCGCTCCTTGACCTTGTCCAGCCCGAAATGATCGGCGTCAAGAATCGCCTGGGCGGCGGGAAGGTCCTTCTTGATCTTGGATCGCTTCTGCCAAGGGATCGACAGCAGCCAGTCAAAATAGTTGCGCACGACCGTGGCTTCGGCCGACATCGGCGACATCTGCCTGAGCTTCTTGACCTCCCCGAGCGCCTTCTCGCGCGCTTCCTTCGTGAATCTCGTCGACTTGATTCGCTCCTCGAGCTCGGACATTTCGTCCTTGCCCTCCTCGTCGCCGAGCTCCTTCTGGATCGCCTTCATCTGCTCGTTGAGATAGTATTCCCGCTGCGTCTTCTCCATCTGCCGCTTGACGCGCGTGCGGATGCGCTTCTCAACCTGCAACACCGAAATCTCGCTCTCCATCAGGGCGAGGCACTTCTCAAAGCGCTTGGCGATGGAACGCATCTCCAGGATCGCCTGCTTGTCGGAGAGTTTGACCGCAAGGTGCGAGGCGATGGTGTCGGCGAGCTTGCCGTAGTCGTCGATCTGATTGACCGCGCTCACGACCTCCGGGGAGATCTTCTTGTTGAGCTTCACGTAGCTCTCGAACTCGGACACGACCGAACGCGCCAGCGCTTCAGCCTCGATCTTCTCAATCGATTCGTCGGCGATCGCGCGCGCCTCCGCCTGGAAGAAACCGTCGCCGGACACGAATCGGGTGACCTGGGCCCGCGTCGAGCCCTCGACGAGGACCTTGACCGTGCCGTCGGGCAGCTTGAGCAATTGGAGAACGCTGGCCAGCGTGCCCGCGGAAAAGATAGCATCGGGCGCCGGATCGTCGTCGGCCGCGTTCTTCTGGGTCGCAAGCAGAATCGGCTTGTCGGACTTCATCACCTCTTCGAGCGCGCGAATCGACTTCTCTCGCCCGACGAACAGCGGCACGATCATGTGCGGAAACACGACGATGTCGCGCAGCGGAAGGACAGGATAAATGTCAAGCGTCCCGGGGACGATGGACTTGTGCTGATTGGTCATGGCTACCCTGAATTTCGGGAATCGACGTCCCCGCTCCGCTCTTTCTCGTTAATAGACACTTCGGCGGCAAACCTACCCAGAAGAACAACCGGACCGCCCGCCTAACCCCGAATCCGCGCGACGCGGCCGTCACGTCCGAACGGCGCGGGAGAATCGAGCAACCCGGCGCGAAACATGGGCCTCCGCCGCGCAACTTTCAAGCGGCGCGGCGACGCGGAGGCGGGATCAACTCGCGCGCTCGGCGCGCTCCGCGTAGATGTAGAGCGGGCGAGCCTTGCCTTCGACGACCTCCGGGCCGATCACGACCTGTTCGACGCCATCGAGACCCGGCAGTTCAAACATTGTATCGAGCAGGATGCTTTCCATAATCGAGCGCAAGCCGCGGGCGCCAGTGCGCCGTTCGATCGCCTTCTTGGCGACGACGCCGAGCGCGTCTTCCTGAATCGTGAGATCGGTGTTCTCCATCTCGAACAGACGCTGATATTGTTTGACGAGCGCGTTCTTCGGCTCGGTCAGGATCCTCTTCAGCGCATCCTCGTCGAGATCCTCGAGGGTCGCGATGACTGGCAGACGGCCGACGAATTCGGGAATGAGACCGAATTTCAGCAGATCCTCCGGCTCGACCTCGCGAAAGATTTCGCCCGTGCGCCGGTCGTCGGGCGATTGAACCTTGGCGGAAAAGCCGATCGCGGTGCCCTTGCCGCGCGCCGAGATGATCCGCTCGAGGCCGGAAAACGCCCCGCCGCAAATGAACAAGATATTGGTCGTATCGACCTGCAGGAACTCCTGCTGGGGATGCTTGCGGCCGCCCTGGGGCGGAACGCTCGCAATCGTGCCCTCCATGATCTTGAGCAACGCCTGCTGCACGCCTTCGCCCGACACGTCGCGGGTAATCGACGGATTGTCGGACTTGCGGCTGATCTTGTCGATCTCGTCGATGTAGACGATGCCACGCTGCGCCCGCTCGACATTGTAGTCGGACGCTTGCAACAGCTTCAAAATGATGTTCTCGACGTCCTCGCCGACATAGCCGGCTTCAGTCAGAGTCGTGGCGTCGGCCATCGTGAACGGCACGTCGAGGATGCGCGCGAGCGTCTGAGCGAGCAGGGTCTTGCCTGAGCCGGTCGGCCCGATGAGCAGGATGTTCGATTTCGCGAGTTCCACGTCGCCGTGCTTGGTGGCGTGATTAAGGCGCTTGTAATGATTGTGGACCGCGACCGACAGCACCCGCTTGGCCTGCGGCTGGCCGATCACATAATCGTCAAGAACCTTGCAGATTTCCCGGGGGGTTGGAATTCCGTCCTTGCTTTTGACAAGCGCGGTTTTGCTTTCCTCGCGGATGATGTCCATGCACAATTCGACGCATTCATCGCAGATGAATACGGTCGGCCCGGCGATGAGTTTGCGCACTTCATGCTGGCTCTTGCCGCAGAACGAGCAATAGAGCGTATTTTTGGCGTCGCCTTCGGCCTTGGCCATCGCTTTTCTCCATTTAGGCCGCTTCCGCCGAAGCGTGTCGTCAAACGCGCGACCAGGCAGCCTAACCAAACCACCCTAACGAAACGTAGCCTTGACCCTGCCTCGCCGTCCCTGCTCGGGTCCGCCGCAACTTGCGTCAACCCGGGCTCTGACAAGCAACCACCAAATCGCATGCAAAATCAAGGCCGCAGGGCAAAAATCATCGCCGCCGAACCCAAAGCCGGTAAAAACGGGCTCGACTGGCCCAAGGGCTAGGCCTTTACCTCTTCCAACTCGAGGGCGCGTTTGACCGTCACCTCGTCGACAATCCCGAACGCCTTGGCTTCCTCCGCCGACATGAAATGATCGCGATCCAGAGTTCTTTCAATGGCTTCGTAGGATTGGCCGGTGTGATGAACGTAGATCTCGTTGAGCCGCCGCTTGACCTTGAGAATATCCTCCGCATGCCGCTGGATATCGGACGCCTGGCCCTGGAAGCCGCCCGACGGCTGGTGGACCATGATGCGGGAATTGGGCAGCGCAAACCGCGAACCCTTCTCGCCGGCCGCAAGCAAAAGCGAGCCCATAGACGCCGCTTGCCCAATGCACATGGTTGTCACTTTGGGACGAATAAACTGCATCGTGTCGTAGATGGACAGCCCGGCGGTCACCACGCCGCCTGGAGAATTGATGTAGATCGCGATTTCCTTTTTCGGATTGTCCGCCTCGAGGAAGAGCAATTGCGCCACGACCAGCGACGCGGAGATATCCTCGACCGGCCCGGTCACGAAGATGATGCGCTCACGCAACAGTCGCGAAAAAATATCGAACGATCGCTCGCCGCGCGCCGACTGCTCGATCACGATCGGCACGAGCTGGTTGGTGTAGTAGTCGATCGGATCGCGCATCAGGACTTTTCTTTCACCAAAATTGACCGGTCCCCGGCTTAGGGCCGCGAATGCAAGACATAGGCGCCCCGACGCGTCTCGAAAAGAGGCGTCTCGTCCCGCCAGTGTCAGGCGCCGGGAACCTCGCTTTCAACCGCCGTTTCGCCCGGAAGCTCGTCATCGACCGGTTTCAGGAGCTCCTGCTTGCTCACTTTGCGCGTCTCGACCTTCGCGAGGCCGAGGATATGGTCGACGACCTTCTCTTCGTAAATAGGGGCGCGCAACTCAGCCAAGGCCTGGCTGTTGTTGCGGTAAAAATCCCAGACCTGCTTTTCCTGGCCGGGAAACGATCGCGCCCTGGCGACCAGCGCCTGGGTCATCTCCTCGTCCGAGACCTTCACTTCGGCCCTTGTCCCGACCTCGGCCAAGAGCAGCCCGAGACGGACCCGCCGTTCGGCGATCTTGCGATAGTCGCCCCGGGCCGCCTCCTCGGTCGTCTTCTCATCGGCGAAGCTGCGGCCCGAGGCCTGCTGCTCGCGCATGACCTGTTCCCAAATGGAATTGAACTCCTGGCTGACGAGGCCCTCGGGCAGTTCGAAGGAGTAGCGTTTGTCGAGCTGGTCGAGCAGCTGACGCTTGAGCTTGTCGCGCGACGCCCGCGCATAGTCGGCGGCGATCCGGTCGCGGATCGTTTCCCTAAGCTTGTCGAGGCTTTCATAGCCGAGGCTCTTGGCGAATTCATCGTCGATGGCGAACGGATCCGGCGCGGCGACGGACTTCACCGTCACCGCGAAGTCGCCGGTCTTGCCCGCCAGCGCCCGCACGGCGTAGGACTCGGGAAAGGTCGCGCGAACGATGCGCTTGTCGCCTGCGGCGACGCCCATGAGCTGGTCCTCGAATCCAGGCAGGAACGTGTTCGAACCGAGCGCCACCTGGATGTCCCTGCCTTCGCCGCCCTCAAAGGGAACGCCGTCGATGGTTCCGTCGAAATCTACCGTGACGCGGTCATGCGCCTCGGCGGTCGCGCCGGTCGGCTTGTCACTGTATGTGCGACGCTCCCCGACAAGCCGGTCGAGCGTGGCGTCGACATCGGCTGGTTCGACGTCGGCGGTCAGGCGCTCGAGCGGGATTTGCGAGAAATCGCCAACCTCGAAGACCGGCAGAACCTCGAGCGCGACCTTGAAGTTGAGATCGCCGCGGGCCTCGAGGGCGGCTTCGATCGCGGCCTGGTCGCTCGGAAGCTCGACCTTGGGCTCGCGGGCGAGGCGCAAATGGTTGTCGTCGACGATCTTCTTGTTGGCGCTGGCGATGGCCTCCTGGACGACTTCGGCCATCACCGACTTGCCGTAAACCTTGCGCAAATGCTCGACCGGCACCTTGCCCGGGCGGAAGCCGTTGATGCGGACCTTCTGCTTGAGCTCGGCGAGCTGTCCGTCGAGCTTCGCGGCGAGGTCGCTCGCGGGCAGAGAAATATCGTACTCGCGCTTCAGGCCCTCGCTGAGCGTCTCGGTCACCTGCATCTTGCGTTCCTTGTCGCCGTCCCGGCCGATCGCCGCGAATGGCCGATAATTGCCTGCCGTCCCATCGTCAATTGGCGCGTGCGAGGTCGCGAAGGAAATGGTGCGGGCGGAGGGACTTGAACCCCCACGACTTAAAGTCACCGGAACCTAAATCCGGCGCGTCTACCAATTCCGCCACGCCCGCGGCAAGCGCCGGCTTGACGAGGCCGAGTTGCGTTCGGCGCGCTCTATATCAGCTTGTCTCCCCCGCGCCACAGAAAAATTAGGGGCTTCGCCGCCCTGCTCGGTCATTTGCGCACGACGGCGGCGATGGCGATGGTGAACAGGCCCGCCGCCAGCAGAAGGCCGGTTGCGCCGCCGGCGCGCTCGGCTAAGAAGGGCGGCGTGAAGAAAAATCGCCCGAACGCGACGCAAACGGCGGCAAAACCCAGGAATATGGCGAGCTTGCGCATGGATACGCCCTCTTCGCCGCAAGTCTTTCGCGAGCAAGCGCCGCGCCGCGGCGGGGGCGCCAAATTGGGACAGATGGCGTGACCCCCACCCGTCGCGCTTTTTTGAGCGGAGGTCTCGCGGCGACCGTTTGGCGCCTCAACGGCGCGCGAGCGGATTCCGCCGCTCCGGCGGCGCCTGGCGTTTTGAGTTTGGACGCCACGGCCGCGCGCCTTCAATTGGCCCCGCCGCCGGCCGAACCGTCGGCCGCCTTCGCCTATGGCGGCGCAATTCCCGGCCCTCTCATCAAGCTCGGCCAAGGCGAGGAGCTGAGGCTCACGTTCGCCAACAAGCTCGCTGAGCCGACGACGCTGAGCTTTCCGGGGCTACGCGCGGCGAACGCAGCGGCCGGCGTCGGCGGCCTGACCCAAGAACGGGTGAGACCAGGCGAGAGCGCCGAGATCCGGTTCGTTCCGCCCGATTCCGGCTTCAACCTCTATCTGCCGCGCGCCGGTTCGACCGACGCCTCCCAGCAGGGGCGCGGGCTGTTCGGGCCGATCATCGTCGAGGAGGCGAGGAAGCCGGACGTCGATCTGGACGCGGCGATCATCCTCTCCGACTGGACCATCGACGCGAGCGGACGGATCAGGCAAGATGTCTCCGATCCCGCCGCAGGGAGCGGAAGCGGCCGCAAGGGCGGCCTCGTGTTCGCCAATGACGCGGCCGCGCCGTTGAAGCTTGCCGCCCAGACCGGCGCCCGGGTCAGGCTGCGCCTCGGCAACGCGGCGACCGCCCGCCTGGCGACGGTCGCGATCGACGGCGCCAAAGCCCTGATCGTCGCGGTCGACGGCCAGCCGAGCGAGCCGTTCGAACCTCTCGACAATCGGTTTCCGATGGGTCCGGGCGCCCGGTTCGAGCTGATGTTCGACATGCCGCGCGTCCCCGCTTCGGGCGTGCGTCTCGATCTGCGCGGCGAGGGCGGCGAGACCGCCCGCCCGTTCGTTGCGATTGCGTCCGAAGGCGAACCGGTCGCGCCGCGCTCCGAGCCGCCCGGTCTCGCGCCAAATCCGCGGCTGCCCGCTGAAATCGCGCTTGAATCCGCGCGGCGCTGGGATTTGACCATCACCGGGGGCGGCTCGCAGCCCTTTGCGGTCAACGGCGCCACATTCGCCGATTGGGCGCCGAAGCCCGCTTGCGTGCTTCCCCGTGGATCGCCGGCGGTGTTCGCGCTCGCCAACAAGACGGCGGTCGTCCAGGCGATCCGGCTCTGGGGTCACGCCGCGCGGCTTTTGCACGCGATGGACGACGGCTGGGAGCCCTACTGGCGCGACACGATCCTCGTTCAACCCGGCCGCACGGCGCATCTTGCCTTCGTCGCCGACAATCCCGGCAAATGGCCGCTCGAATCCGCGATTCCGCAACACCGCGCGGCCGGGGTGGGCGCGTGGTTTGAGGTCATGTGAGCCGGCCGTTCACAGCCACCTCTTCCATCGGAAATAGAGGTAGGGGCCGACCGCGACCAGCGCCATGAGGATCAGCGCGGCCGGGTAGCCCCAGGGCCAGTCGAGCTCGGGCATCGCCTTGAAATTCATGCCGTAGATCGAGGCGATCATCGTCGGCGGCATGAAGATGACCGCCAGCACCGAAAACAGCTTGATGATGTCGTTCTGGGCGAGGTTGATGAAGCCGAGCGTCGCGTCGAGCAGGAACTGCACCTTCTGCGCCTTGAAGCTCGCGTCCTCGGCGAGCGACTGAAGGTCGCGCAAGGCCGACTTCGTCGCCTCGCGCACCGGCTTGGGCGCATCGGCGGAGCGCCCCTCCGACATGAGGAACAGGAGGAGCCGCTCGAGCTCGACCAGGCTCTCGCGCAGGTTCGAGATCTTCTCGTCCTCACGCCCGAGCGCGTCGAGGGTGTCGGAATAGACCTTGCCGCGCGCGCTCAAGTCGCCCTTGGCCCGGAACGCGCGGCTGGCGATCGAATCGAGCTCGGCGCCGACCTTGTTCAGCGCCCGCGCCGAGCGATCGACGATGGCGTTGACGAGGCCGACCGCCACCGCATCGGGGTGAAGCGCCTGGGCCGGAATCTTACCGAGCTTCTGGCCGAAGAGCTCGAAGGCGTCGCCGGGATCGTAGCGCACGGTGACCAGCGCTTTCGGGCCAAGGACGAAGGCGACGCTGATGACGTCGGGCGAATTCTCCGCCTCGCTGACGACGCTCGCGCGCAGGTAGCGCACCCCATTCTCGGCGTAGTAGGACTCGGCGGGTTCGGCGAAGTCGGGGTCGGAGCGCGACGGCACCTTGCAGCCGAGATAAGCCTCGACCTTCCTGTCCTCGTCCATGGTCGGGGCGACCATGTCGATCCAGACCGCGCCGGGCGGAACGGGCTCGGCGGGGTCGAGAACCTTCCGCTCGAGCCGGACGCTCGCGGCTGTCCCCGCGACGGGATCGGTCTTGACAGCGTAGTGGACAATGATCACCCGCGCCCTCCCCGCGGCCGAAGCGCTCCCTCAACAATTACACGAATTCACGCCGGTTCGCCGCTCGCCAGATTCGCCGATGAGGGGCGCGGACCCGGCGGGCAGGGATTCGGGCGTCCGTTTTTGCACGCGTCTCAAGTTTTTCAGGGACTTGAGCTCGATTTTCTGCAACGCGATTCGACGAATCGCGGGTTAGGCGCCGACCTCCACTCGAAAAATCAATGGCTTGTCGAAATCCTGATCCGCAAGGCGGGCGTCCTTCAAGACGCGCCTTCGGCGCTCCTTGAGGCGCGAGGCCAAGGAGAGGTCAATCTGGAGGATTGAGAAACACCCGTAGCCCCGAGACCCGTCATGGCCGGGCTTGCCCCGGGCCATCCACGACGTCGGCGCGTTGAAATCGTGCGGCAGTAGGGACGAAAGCTCTGTTCCTGCAAGCCTTTGCGGCCGGCGGGCGATATCACATTGGTCATTGCACCGGCGCGGGCGTGGATGGCCGGGACAAGCCCGGCCATGACGGTCGTCTAGGTTTTTCAGAGGTTTGACTCCATATAATTATGTATCTTATTAGCATAATCTCGTACATGATTATTCCTACTCATAATTACGTCTCGGACGACGCTCCCACCGGCCATCTAGCGGTCCGATCCGCGCCCGCGCCGGTCGCGGCGACGAGCGCGGATCACAACTCACTGATATTGCTTAGTTATTTTGGTCATTTCGAACAAAACAAGAACAAAAGCTTGCGCTTTGACGCCGGTCGAGGCATAGTAGGGTATGGTCGAGAGGCGCGTCCGGAACGCTCCCGCTCTCGCCCGCAATCCTGCCCGCTCGCCGGATGTCACGGCTCCGCCTCCTCGCGGAGGCGGCCGTTCGCCTGCGCGCTTCCCTCCAACATTGCCTGAAGGCGCGCCAAATGACCGACGCCAACCCATCGACCCGCCCGAAACGCTCGACGCCGAGCCGCGCCCGGCGGGCGCTCGCCTCCCTCATCGCCGGCGCCGGGGTCGATGAGATCAGCGCGGCCGAACGGCTCACCCGGAAGCGAACGGAAAGCCTCCTGCGCCAGGAGCTGCGCAGCCGCTGGGTCGCCCCGGCCGAGGAATTCGCAAGGCTTCAGATCGCCCGGCTCGAGCGGATGATCCTCAATCTCCTCGAACGGATCCGGAATGGCGAGCTCGAGGCGATCGACCGGGCGCTCAAAATCGTCGACCGGCTCGACCGCTATCATGGATTCAGCAGGGCGAGCCGCGTTTCCGAGCAGTACGGCGAAGAGGAGCGCGCGCGGCTCCGCAAGAAGGTCAATGAGATCGTGGAACGCTTGCGGGCGGAGCGACCCGCGGAATGACCGGCGAAGCGGCCGAGGCCGCGAACGAGCGGCCCGGGGGCGGCCCTCGGTCCGTTCCGGGCGAGCGGATCAAGCGCGCCGTCGACCTTGCGGATCTCGATGACGGCGCCCGAACGCGGCTGTTCGACGAATTGACGCCGCTGGAATGCGCGCAGCTCATTCACGACTGGACCTTCTGGGCGCGAGCCGATCAGGCCACGCCGCCGGGCGACTGGATCATCTGGCTCATCCTCGCGGGACGGGGCGCGGGCAAGACCCGGGCCGGCGCCGAGGCGGTGCGCGCCTGGGCGCAGACCTATCCGCTCGTCAACCTGATCGGCCCGACGCTGGCGGACGCCCGCGACATCATGGTCAGGGGCGAATCGGGCATTCTCGCCTGCTGCCGGCGCGA
>DATNBG010000325.1:0-2856 GCA_035572075.1 Roseiarcus sp.
ATCGTCGCCGGCTATGGCGTGTTCCCACCGCAAGGCGGCGAGCCTGAGCTTCTGCTGCATCCGAGCGACAAGGAGACGGGTCTCGCCTTCTCGCTCCTGCCGATGACGCAGGGCATGATCGGGGGCCTGTTCACCCGGGCCGAGGCGCGCAAGCACCTTGGCCTCATCCGCAAGCATCTCCTTTTTTCCGACGGCGCGCGTCTCATGGACAAACCGATCGCCTATCACGGGGGTCCGGAGACGTTCTTTCAACGCGCGGAATCGGCCGCTTTCTTCGGCCGCGAAATTGGGCTCATGTATACCCATTCCCACCTTCGTTATGGCGAGGCGATGAGCGACATCGGCGAATTCGCCGCGCTGTGGCGGGCGCTTATGGTCGCGAACCCGATCGCCGTGACCGATGAGCTGCCGAACGCTTCGCTAAGGCAGCGCAACGCCTATTTCAGCTCGAGCGACGCGGCTTTCGCGGACCGCTATCAGGCGAGCGTCGAATGGAGGCGCGTCAGGCAGAATACGATCGCCGTCGACGGTGGCTGGCGCGTCTATTCGAGCGGTCCCGGCCTCTACGCAAACATGCTGATCCGCCATGCCTTCGGCCTGCGGCGCAGGTTCGGAAAGCGGATCGTGACGCCGGGCTTGAGACAGTCGCGCAAGGACCTCAGCCTCGAATGGCCTGGCAGGCCTGGCGGCGGCTCGCGGCGGCGGTGATGAAGGCGGCGTAGCTCCACGCGAGCTGTTTGGCTGAGGTCTGTGCGCCGGTCGTTCGATCGAATTGTTCTGCAAGGTCACCGCTGGCCGGCGTGCACGCGTGCACCGTGCGCATGAACATATCGCCGCGTTCGATGGCCGCGGCGGCGGGACTGTCGCCAGCTCCCCCGGCGGCGCTGAGGCGCCCGCGGAAGCGCGCGTTCTCGTCCGTGGTCGCCATCTCGGCGCCTGTATTAAGCGCGACCGCCAGTCTGAAATAGAACTCGGCCGCGGCGAGCGTCGCCAGATACCAGGGGTTGCCGCCATAGTATGCGTCGCCTGAGTAGCGGCCCATCGCCGGGCCGCGCTCCGGCCCGCGGGCGCGGTTGATGGCGTATTCCGCGTCGAACCGGTCTTCGAGCGCGGCCAGCGTGGCCTGGGCCTTTGGGTCGAGCACGCTGTGCGTCCCCTTCGCACGCCTCGCGTGAATGACGCCGAGGATGACGGCGATGTCGAGCGCCTTTTGCGGCGAGCCCCCGCCGATGACGTCCATGCGGGAGCGATAGAAGCCGTCCGCCGGGCTCCAATAGGCGTCGAGGCTCGGAGCGAGTTCGGCCGCGACGGATCGGCAGGCGCGGGCGCGGGCGGCGTCGCCCGTTCCCTCGAGCCAATCGGCGCCTTGAGTAAGCGCCTCGGCCTGCACGAGCTGGGTAAAATAATGATACCCGCGTTCCTCCTCCCAGATGTCGAACGAGCGTTCGCGCGCCCGCATCCGGATGAAGTCGAGGTCGCTGGCCGCAAGCTCGAGCATCGCCGTCTCAAGGGTCGCCTCGAGGCCTGGCTTTGCAGTCCGCCAGCGCGCAAGCGCTAGAACTTCGAGCGCGGCGCCATCGTTCTGCGGGCGCGCCCAGCGGGTGAAATCGAGCGTTCCGTCCGGATTGACGCGGGCTTCCGCCAGCGCCGCCTCGCCGAATACGGCGGCGATTTCTGCATCGGGCCGCGCATATTGCAGAAACGGCGGCTGAACCTTGTCCCGGAACCGCCCATCGCGGAGCAGCTCCCGCCCATCGAGGCCGCGCAGAGACCGGCTGAACTCCACGAACTCGCTGAGATGCTCGGCCGCCGCCGCATCGACGAGCCCGTGTTCGAAGGCAAGGCGCAACGCGTCGATGACGATCGCCGAATCCCGGAACCAGTGAAAGAAATAGTCGGGGTCGGGGTCGTAGGCGGCGAGGACCGGCGACGCCACCACGGATCCTGGCCGCGGAACGACCCGCTGCCCGAAGCCGGGCCGCTCCTTGACCAGATTCGTCGCCGAGACCGCGCGCAACATTCCACGCACGGCGATGCGCGCTTCGTTCTCGATCCAGCCGTCGAGCGCGGCCATGGGGCGCCGTCAGCCGAAATGCGGGCTCTTGAAGCCCAGCCTCTTCATGCCCTCGCGGATCTCGGGAACGCCCATGAACAGCTTCCAGATAAGTCCGCTGCGGTAGTTCTCGATCATGACGACGATCGGCCCCTGGCTGATCGCGAGGTAAGAGTCGGCGCACCAGTCATATTGCTCGCTGAAGCCGTCGATGAAGCCGAACCGTTCCCAGATTTTGTCGCCGAGATGGTCGTGGAAGTAGCGGAGCGCCGCCATCGCCTCTGTCGGCGCGTAGGGGAAGCTCGCCAAAGCGGCGCTCGGCGTGATGACGCCCTTGTCGTTCGTCGGCGAATGCCCGGCATAGCCGATGACCGAGTCGCCATCCGTGAGGCCCCATGAGTTCGGCCCGTAGCCCTTGTAGCCGTGAGGGTTGCGGACGCAATAGGCGTAGTTGATGCGCGTATGGGCCACGTTCTGCTTCCAGTAGTCCGCGTAGGCGTCGCTCAAGCCGCGCGGATCGATTCCGCAGAAGGAATAGTGGGTGAAGAAGAGCGGCCCTCCCCAGTCCGGCCCGAGCGGAAGCTCGACGCCCTCGAAAGTCAGCCGGTTGCGGAACTCACGCCCCTGCGCCCAGCCCTCGTGATAGACTTCGGGCGGAACGGAATAGCGCGGCGCGGAGGCGGCCAGCACGTAGGCGATGAGGCACTCGTTCCAGCCGCGGACCGGATGGTTGAGCGCGAAACCGTTGGTCGGGCTCCAATGCCAGGTGAGCGCGATCCGGCCGCTCTGGGTGTACCAGTCCC
>DATNBG010000326.1:0-3797 GCA_035572075.1 Roseiarcus sp.
GACTTCAGGACGGCGTCGGCGATCTCAGCGATGCGACAGCCGTCGTGGAAGTTCGGCGAGGGTTGCTCGCCCTTCACGATCGCGCTCATGAAGTCGTGGCACTCGATGATTTTCGTCTCGCCGTAGCCGATCCCAAGCGCGGGTATCGGCCAGAGCGCCCCGCCGTAAGGGTGGGCGGGACCGGTGTAGACGGTGCGGAACCCGCGCGCATCGCCGGGGTCGTCGGCGAACATCACCTGAAGCTCGTCCATGCGCTCGTAGTTGAAGGCGATCGATCCCATGTCGCCGTGGATCTCGTGGGCGATGAAGTTGTTGCGCCCGTAGGCGTTGCGCGTGGCCTCGATCGATCCTGTGGCGCCGCCGGCGAACTTGACCAGGGTCAACATTTCGTCGTCGACGTCGACTTCCCCGCGCGGGCCTTTGCCGCTCTTGTCGGAGGCGGCGAGCTGGTCGAACCCACCCGACTGCAGCGGGCGGCTCGCAATGTAGGTCTTGACCAGGGCGCTCACGGCCGTGATCTCGCCGACGAGATAGCGCGCGAGGTCGATGACATGGGCGCCGATGTCGCCAATCGCGCCGGAGCCCGCGACCTTCCTCTGGAAGCGCCACGACAGCGGGCCGTTCGGGTCCGCCGACCAGTCCTGCAGATAGGTCCCGCGGAAGGACAGGATCTTCCCGATCCTGCCGTCCTCGATGTACTTCTTCGCAAGCGCGACGGCGGGCGTGCGCCGATAGTTGAAGGCTATGAGGCCGAATTTTTCGTCACCAACGAACGCGAGCTCGCCTTTCGCAAGTGGATGGGCGCCGAGCGGCCAGACCTCACTCTGGTGCGCGAGCGCTTCGGCAAGGTCGAGGAAGCGGGCCCCGCCTATTCGAGGCTACTCGCCGCGAACGACGACCTCGACTGCTGCTTCATCGCCTGGGATGTGCCGGCGCTCCACGTGCTCGCCGCGATTCGGGACGGCGCGCGCAGCCTGCCCTTGATCACGGTCGATCTCGGCAACGACGTCCTCGCCGAGCTCCGCAAGGAGGGGCCGCTCAAGGGCGTAGCGGCGCAGCGTCCCTACGATCAGGGCTCCGCCGCCGCCAAGGCGCTCCTGCTTGGCGCCATCGGCCGCACGCCTCCCGCCTGGCTTTCCGCTGCGGGCGTCAAAGTCACCCGCGACAATTTCCGCGAAGCCTACGAAGCCGTCTGGCATGCCCCCGCCCCACCGTAGACGGCGAGGTCATCTTACAGCTTCGAGGACTCGGGCGCAGTCTGAAGATGCGGTCGGTCCTGAGCGAAATCATCAGGCGGCCAAGATCTGGCGCAGTTCGCGCTTAAGAACCTTTCCGTTGGCGTTGCGCGGCAGCGCGCCTTCGAGGCGGTGGAAGGCTTCGGGGACCTTGTAGTCCGCGAGGAACTCGGCGCAGTGGCGCTGAAGCTCGGCCTCTTCCACCGACTCGCGCAACACGACAAAGGCGTGAACGCGCTCGCCGAGCACCGGGCAGGGCTTCGGCGCCACCGCGACCTCGACGACGGCGGGATGTTCAAGGAGGACGTTCTCGACCTCGGAAGCGAAGATCTTGTAGCCTCCGCGGTTGATCACGTCCTTGATGCGGTCGATAACCCGCAAATAACCGCGCTTGTCCATGATTCCGAGGTCGCCGGACTTCCAATATCCGCCCCTGAACTCGCGCTCCGAGGCTTCCGGATTGTTAAAGTAGCCGGGAACGATCATGGCGCCGCCGATATAGATCTCGCCCGGCTCCCCGGGCGGGACTTCGACGCCGTCAGGGTCCATCACCAGGATGTGTCCGCAGGGCACGGCGAGCCCGACGGACTCCTTTCGGGCGACCGTCTGCTCCGGAGGCATGATCGCCGCGGGCGAGGTGGTTTCGGTCGCGCCGTAGCAGTTGAGCAGCTTGAGGTTCGGCAGCCTCGCCGCGATCCGCTCGAGGGTGGCCTCGGGCATGATCGCCCCGCCATAGCCGCTGACGCGCCAGGCCGAAAGATCAGCCTCGTCGAAGTTCGGCGCGAGCAGGCAGAGGTTGAACATCGCCGGCACGATCAGCGAATAGGTGATGCGGTAACGGGCGGCGAGATCGATGAATTCGGTCGCCTTGAAACTTGGCATGACGACGAGCGCGCCGGCGCAATGGATCATGGCGTCCACCAGCGCGACCAGTCCCGTCACGTGGCTCATGGGGACCGCAAGGAGTCCGCGGTCCTCCGCGGTCAGCTCCATCGCGGAGGCATAGTGGATGACGGAATGGGCGATGTTGAGATGGGTCAGCATCGCGCCTTTGGGCCTTCCGGTCGTGCCGGACGTGTAGAGAATCGTTGCGGCCTCGTCTTCATCGACCGCCTCGGTTCTCGAAATGGGGGGAGCGCCGATGAGCTCGGCAAGCGGCGGGCGGCCGTCGCGCCGGACGGCGATGGCGCGCATGGCGCCCATGGAGGCGCCCGGGGCGGGAATGCGATCGGCGAGGCCGTGCTCGTGCACGACGACCTTCGCCGCGCAGTCGTCGAGAATATGCCGGTTCTCGGCGAGCTGATGGCGGATGTTGAGCGGAACCGATACAGCGCCCAACCGCGCAATGGCGAACAGCACGACGACGAACTCGATGCTGTTGCCGAGCAAAATGGCGACGCGGTCGCTCTTCCCGACGCCGAGCGCCCTCAGTCCGCCGGCGGCGTCTCCGACCCGGGCGTCGAGGTCGGCATAGGTGACACTCTCATCGCCGCAGATTATCGCGGTTCCCTTCGGGCGGAGCGCGACGGCTCGCTCCAGCATCCCGTGCACGCTCCTGGGACGCTCCGCGAAGCAGCGCACGATGCGACCGTAGTGCAGTTCGTAGCGGGTCGCAGGAATATCCCCTCGGTCAAACCAGCTATCCATGGCGTCCTCCGACCGCCCCCGGCGCTCGCGTCTCCGCCGGGCGACACTTTTAGTGGATTGCGGCGTACATGATCTTTTCTTCGGTCGCTTCCAGCGCCGAATATTCCTCGACCACCTTGCCCTGGCGGCACACCAGGATGCGGTCCGACTGCGCCATGATCTCGGGCAGGTAGGACGAGATCATCACCACGGCATTGCCTTCGTCCGCGAGCCGGTCGATGAGCTGATGGATCTCGGCGATGGCCCCGACATCCACGCCCCGGGTAGGCTCGTCGAAGATGATCAGTCCGGGGTCCTGGACCAGCGACTTGGCGATCACGATCTTCTGCTGGTTGCCGCCCGAGAGCTCGACGACCTTGACGTCCTGCCCGATGGCGCGGACGTTCAGCGCATCGACCCATTTCTTGCCGACCGTCTCGGCCTCCTTGCCCAGCACCAGTGGGCGCTTGCGGCCGAGCTTGGCCAGCAGGCCCATGTAGATGTTGCGGGCGATCGACATGGTCTCGAAGAAGCCTTCGACCTTGCGATCCTCGGTGATGTAGGCGATGCCGTCGCGCACCGCCTGGCGGCCGACCCGGTAGCGCACGGGCTTGCCGCGCAGCAGCACCTCGCCGCCATGGAAGAAGTCGCGCTTGACGAGCCCGGCGACGACCTTGAAGGTCTCGGTGCGGCCCGAACCCACGAGGCCGAACACGCCCGTCACCTGGCCGGCGAAGACCGACAGGGAATTGTTCTTCACCATCGGCGCCATGCGCAGGTTCTCGATCGTCAGCACGCGCTCGAGGAGGCGCTGCACCTCGCCGACCGGATCACCGTGCTGCGCGACGGCCGCCACGTGGTCACCGATCTGAAGCACAACTTCGATCGCGCCCGCATCGTCCAGGCGATGGTCGGCCGCGACCTCTCGCAGACGCT
>DATNBG010000327.1:0-3490 GCA_035572075.1 Roseiarcus sp.
GTGCTCACTCTCGCCGAGGCCGCGGCCCATCCGCACAATGCGGCGCGCGGCGTCTATCGGCGCGGCCCCGGCGGCGAGCTGGAGGCCGCCGGCGCGCCGCGCTTCCTGCCGCTCGATTGACCCAATCCGCCGCAGGCTTAAGAAGAACAGTATGCTCAATCGCGCGACGCCCGAGACGCTTGTCTTCCCTAACCCCGATCCGCCGAAGCCGGGCGAAACGATCGAGGTTTGTCCGGGCGTGTTCTGGGCGCGCTTTCCCCTTCCGTTCCGGCTCGATCACGTCAACATCTACCTGATCGAGGACGGCGACGGGCTCGCGGCCATCGATGCGGGAATTGATGACGCGCAATCGCGCGCGGCGTGGGAGGCGCTCATCGCCGGACCGCTTCGGGGGCGCAGACTGACCCGGATCATCGCCACCCACTTTCACCCCGACCACGTGGGCCTCGCCGGGTGGCTCTGCGAGCGCTTCGGCCTGCAACTCGCGATGAGCGAAGCGGAATATCTGATCGCGCTCAACATTCGCCTCGATCCGCAAGGGTTGAGATCGGAGCCCTACCGCGGTTTCTATCGCTCGCATGGGCTGACCGAGGAGAGCACGGAGCTGCTGCTCGGCAATGGACTGCAGTATTTGAGAATGGTCTCGGCGCCGCCCAGGACGTTTCTGCGCCTCATCGCCGAGGAGCGGGTGAGGATCGGCGCCCGCGAGTTCGAGGTGATGACCGGCGCCGGCCATTCGCCCGAGCAGGTGATGCTCTATTCGAGAGCCGACAATTTCGTTCTCATCGCCGATCAGGTGCTGGCCCAGATCTCGCCCAATGTCAGCGTCGAGGCCATGGATCCGGACGGGAATCCGCTCGGCGCCTACCTGCGCTCGCTGGACCGGCTGAAGGCGACGCTGCCGGAGGACGTGCTGGTTCTGCCGGGCCACCGGCTGCCGTTCGTCGGCCTCCACGCGCGCGCCGACGAGCTCATCGCCCATCACGAAGCGCGCTGCATCGCCATTCTCGAAGCCTGCAAACAGGGGCCGCGGACGGTCGCGCAGCTCGTGCCGGTCATTTTCGGGCGCAAGATCGACGATCCGCACCAGCTGGTCTTCGCCTTCGGCGAGGCGCTGGCGCATGTGAACATCCTCGTCCGCGACGGGCGATTGCGCATCGCGAAGGTCGCGCAAGGCCTTGCGCTCGAGGCGGCGTGAGGCGAGTCGGTCCGATCCTGCTTTTGAGGCGACTGGCGCTCTCAAGCCGCCGCCAAGACCGCCCTTCGGACGGCAATCGGCAAGTCGATCGGACGGAACAGCGTCTTGGGATAAAGGTAGTCCTCCCCGGATTCGTCGACGATCCGCAGCAGCCCGTGTTGTTCGGCTTCGCTGTCTAGAAGCGCCACATAGATCTTTCGCTTCTCGAGCGAGGCCGGATAGCCATCGTTATCGATGCAGACGACCAGTTGTTTTGCTCGCGATTTCGCCATGGCCTCGCGCTTCTTCAGAGCAGATGCTTGACCTTGAATTCCTTGCGTCCGATTCCGGCGGCTTCGTACCAGTGTATTTCAGCAATGTGAACCGAGCCATCGGAAAGGCGAACGCGTGCGACGCCTTTGCGCTTGCGCCAGCGACCGAGGCCATAGACCCGCCTCAAGCGCGCGACCTCACGGATCGCGGAGCCGGTAGCGAAAGTCTCGATCCCGTAAATTTCGCCCAGAATCTCGAAGCGCATCCTTTGATCGTGTCAATAGCCGATCACACCGTCAACATCGCGATCCTGCGTCAACGCAAATCGCGCTCGCCGCTAGATCGGCTCCGGCCCGCGCGAGATCGCGGCGACGCCGGTTCGCGACACCTCCACCAGCCCGATGGGGCGCATGAGCTCGACGAAATCGTCGATCTTGCGTGGGGCGCCGGTCAGTTCGAAAATGAAGCTCTCGGTGGTCGCGTCGATCACCTTGGCGCGGAAGGCGTCGGCGAGCCGCATCGACTCGACCCGATTCTCGCCCTTGCCTCTCACCTTGATCATCGCAAGCTCCCGCTCGATCGCGCGCACGGTGAGCGTCAGATCGTTCACCGAATGGACCGGAACCAGCCGCTCGAGCTGATGACGGATCTGCTCGATGATCTCCGGCGCGCCCGAAGTGACGATGGTGATGCGCGAGAGATGCGTCGCGTGCGCGACCTCGGCGACGGTCAGGCTCTCGATGTTGTAGCCGCGCCCCGAGAACATGCCGACGACGCGTGCGAGCACCCCCGGCTCGTTGTCGACCAGCACCGAGAGCGTATGGGTCTCGACATTGGATTTCGCCGTCGCCGAGGAATAGGGCGAGAGCGGCTGAACGGCAGTCTTGCTCATTTCGTATCACATCCCTGGCTGAGCGCCGCCCGGCGGCGCATCGGTTGTTCGTTCACGCGGCCGCGGCGCTGGGCGCAGTCATGATCCATTGCCGGAAGAGATCGAAATCGATGTTGCCGCCCGACAGAACAAGGCCGGCCTTGCGTCCCTTGAGACGCGCTCGCTCCTTCATGGCCGCCGCGAGCGCAGCCGCGCCCGCGCCCTCGGCGAGATTGTGCGTATCCGTCCAATAGGCGCGGATCGCCTCCGCGATCTCGTCGTCGCTGACCGGCGTGACCCGCGCCGCGCCCCTGAGCATGACTTCGAGCGCCTCTTCATCAGGAACGCGCGTCGCCATGCCGTCGGCCAGGGTGTCGGCGCTGTCGGTTGGAACGACGTGGCCCGCGGCGAACGAAAGCGCATAGGCCGGCGCCCCCGCCGATTGCACGCCGACGATTTCCGTAGTGAGGCCCAAGGCGTCGCGCGCCGAGATGCAACCGCAGATTCCGGAACCCTGCCCTATCGGAACGTAGAGCACGTCGAGGTCGGGGCGGTCGCTGAAAAGTTCGAGCGCGTAGGTCGAGACGCCGAGCGCCAGATCGCGGTGGAAGGACGGAACCATGTGCAGTCCGCGCGAGTCCGCGAGCCGCGCCGCCTCCTCGCGCGCCGCCTGAAAGTCGCCCCCGAATTCGACGAGGTCGGCGCCAAGCGCGCGCATGGCGGCGTTCTTCTCGCTCGAATTGCCGTGCGGAACGACGATCGTCGCCTCGAGGCCTGCGCGCCGCGCGGCGAACGCGAGGCTCGCCCCATGATTGCCGCGCGTCGCCGAAATGATACCGCGCGTCCTGGGCTCACGCCTGATGAGCGCGTCGATATAAGTGAGGCCGCCCCGCACCTTAAAGGCGCCGGTCGGCAAGTGGTTCTCGTGCTTGACCACGGCCTCGGCGCCGAGCCGCTTGTCGAGGAGCGACCAGTTGATCGCGGGCGTCCGGCGCAAGGCGCCAAGCACGAGATCGTGCGCGCGGCGCATCTCATCCAGGCTGAACATCGCGCCCTCACCCTAGCCCTCTCCCAGAGGGAGAGGGAACGATGCTAGACCAGCATCTTGCCCTTCTCGTCGATCACGTTCCCGATCTCGATTCCGGCGTCGTCCTCGAGCTCGGCCATCA
>DATNBG010000328.1:0-6215 GCA_035572075.1 Roseiarcus sp.
CTCCGAGTTGATCTTGCGCCCGCGGCGCATCTCGACCACCTGCTCGGTCGGAACCAGAATCTCCTCGAACCGGTCGGAGAGACCGCGCTGGGCCGCCTGCTCGCGAATGGAGTCGGCCACCTTCTTTTCGAAGTTGGAATAGGCGTGGACGATATACCAGTGCATGGTCATGGCTGAGGTTTCCGGATCATCCCGAAGGCTAACCATGGCGGCCGAAACCGAGGACCAGCGAAACGATTTCGCGCAGCGCCTGATCGACGACGAGGAAGAACAGGCTCACGAACACCACAAGCGCCAGCACCAGCCCGGTGGTGACCAGGGTCTCGCGCCGGGTCGGCCAGACCACCTTGGCGCCCTCGGAGCGCACCTGCTGAATGAACTCGAATGGGTTGACCATTGCTTTCGATTTTGGGTTTGAGGCTTCCGACTTAAGCGGGCGACGCCCAGCCAGAAAAACTGGTGGCGCGGGGCCTCACGGCGCCGCGCCACCTCGACCTCATATAGGAAAAGACCGCCTCCCGCCAAGCGAAATGTGACGGTCCGCGCGGCGAAACTGTCACAAATCGGCTTGGGCGGGGACGCGGGCTGGCTTAGGGGCGGAAATGCTTGGAGAGTTTCAGCCCCTGATGCTGATAACTGGAGGCGGAGCCGGCGCCGTAGAGCGCGTCCGGAGGGCCGGCGAGCTTCTCGTACACGAGCCTGCCGACCGGCTGCCCGTCCTCGAGCAGGAACGGCACGTCGCGGCTGCGCACCTCGAGAACCGCGCGCGCCGAGGGGCGCCCGTCCAAGCCCTGCCCGAAGCCCGGATCGAAGAAGCCGGCGTAGTGAACGCGAAATTCGCCGAAGGCCGGGTCGATCGGCGCCATTTCCGCCGCGAGATCGGAGGGAATCTGCACTTTCTCCCGGGAAGCCAGAATGTAGAACTGGTCCGGATCGAGGATCAGGCGCCTGTCCTCGCGCGCGTGGATCGGCTCCCAGAAGTCCTCGATTCGGTAGCCGCTCAGGCGGTTCACATCGATGACGTCGCTGTTCCTGATCGCCCGATAGCCGACGACCGGCTCGCCGAGGCCCCCGAGATCGACCCTGAGCACCACGCCCTCGCGCAGGTCGAGCGGGCCGTCGGTGAGCTCGCAGGCGAGGCGCCGCTTGCGCAGGCCGGCGTCGTCGAGCGAGAACGTGCGCCGGTCCCGCTGCTGGGGGTGGCGGCTTCTGAATCGGATCTGGTTCAGTTTCGTCCCCGCCCTGACGCGGACGCTGAAGCTGCGGGGCGAAATCTCGAGCCAGAGCTCGCCCTTGTATTCGAGCGGCACGTCGTCGAACGCCTCGCCGCGATCGACGATGAGCCGAGTGAAAATGTCGATGCGCCCGGTCGAGCTCTTCGGGTTGGCGGCGCCGGAAAGGTTGGGCCGGAGTTCGAGCCGCTCCATCAGCCGCGCGACATAGACGATCCCTTTCTCCAGGACGGCGCCCTTGCCGGCGAGCGACACCGGCTCCGCGTTCAGGCTCTTGAGCCGCTCGCGAACGGCGGTCCCGCGCCCCGGCAGGAAGCTTGCGCGGACGCGATAGGCCTCCTTGCTCAGCCTCAGATCGAGGCTCGCGGGCTGGAGCTGGGACGATTCGAGCGGAACCTCGGCCCGGATCAGTTTGCGGCCGATCATGGCCTTGATCTTCTGGCGTCCGAGCAGGCCGAACGGGGCCGAGAACAGGGCGTCCGCCACGGCCGGTTCATCAGCGTCGAGGATATGGGGAAGCGGCGTTCTCTGCGGCGTCAAGGCTTAAGCCTCAAAGGGCGGTCGCGTTTGTTAGCGCGTCGCTGACTTGACGCCAAGACCGCGCGGGCGCTATGCAAGCAGTCCCGTGGTCATTTGAGCCGATCGGCTTGCCGCCACGTTAAACAACGGGCTAAAAGATCGGGGCGGATTCGAAACCGCCTCATCTCAAGCCCCGCCACGCGCGAAGCTTTCGCGAGAGGACTTGAGCGATGACCAGCCCGCGTAAATCCCGCGATCCCAAGACGCTGAGGCCCGCGACGCAATTGATCCATGGCGGGTCGCTGCGCTCGGGATTCGAGGAGACGTCGGAGGCCCTGTTCCTCACCCAGGGGTATCTTTACGACACGATGGAGCTTTCGGAGGCGCGCTTCAAGGGCGAGGATCCCGGCTTCATCTATTCGCGCTTCGCCAATCCGACGGTGTCGATGTTCGAGCGGCGGATGGCGCTGCTCGAAGGCGCGGAGGCGGCGCGGGCGACGGCGAGCGGCATGGCCGCCGTCACCGCGGCGCTGATGGGCCAGCTCCGGGCCGGCGACCACATCGTCGCCGCGCGGGCCCTGTTCGGCTCGTGCCTCTATGTGGTCGAGGATCTTCTGCCGCGCTTCGGCGTCGCCTCGACCATCGTCGACGGCGCCGATCTCGACGCCTGGCGGGCGGCGATCCGGCCGAACACGAAGACGGCGTTCCTCGAATCGCCAACCAATCCGACGCTCGAACTGGTCGACATCGCGGGCGTCGCCGGGATCGTGCATGAGGCCGGCGCGACGCTGGTGGTCGACAACGTGTTTGCAACCCCGCTCTTTCAGCATCCGCTCAAGCTCGGCGCCGATTGCGTCGTCTACTCCGCCACCAAGCACATCGACGGCCAGGGGCGGGTGCTCGGCGGGGTGATCCTGGCAAGCGAAAAGTTCATCGCCGACCATATCCACAATTTCCTGCGCCAGACGGGACCGTGCCTCTCCCCGTTCAACGCCTGGACGCTGCTCAAGTCGCTCGAAACCCTGCCCGTCCGGGTCGCGGCGCAGACGCGCAGCGCCGGCAAAATCGCGGATTTCCTCAGCCGGCGCCCCGAAGTCAGGCGCGTGCTCTATCCGGGCCGCGCCGATCATCCGCAGGCGGCGCTGGCGAAGCGGCAGATGGAGGGCGGGGGGACGATGGTGGCGGTCGAGGTCGAAGGCGGCAAGGCCGGGGCGTTCCGTGTCGCCAACGCGCTCTCGATTATCGGCATCTCCAACAATCTCGGCGACGCGAAGAGCCTCATCACCCATCCGGAGACGACGACTCACCAGCGGCTGAAACCCGAGCAGCGGGCCAAGCTCGGCATCGCGCCCGGCCTGCTCAGGTTATCGGTCGGCCTCGAGGACGTGGACGACCTGATCGAGGATCTGGCCCAGGCGCTCGACAAGGCCTCGCCGCGGCGCGACGCCGCCGAGTAGGCGGCGGAGCTTCGAACAAGGGCCGGCGACAGCGCAGGTCAGGATTGCGTCGCCAAAGCGCCCGCGTCGTGCCGGGCCTCGACGTGGTTCACAATCGCGCCGAGGATTCGATTGATCGCGAAATCCTTGGGCGTGTAGACCGCGGCGACCCCGGCGGCCTTCAATCGCTCGGCGTCGGCGGGAGGGATGATCCCGCCCACGATCACCGGGAGTGAGCCAAGGCCGGCGGCGCGGAGTTTGGCCAGCACCTCTTCGGTCAGCGCGACATGCGAGCCCGAGAGGATCGACAGGCCGACGCAATGGACCCCCGCCCTGGCGCGTTCGACAATCTCGGCCGGGGTGAAGCGGATGCCGTCGTAGACCACGTCCAGCCCGGCGTCGAGCGCGCGGGCGGCGATCTGCTCGGCGCCGTTGGAATGGCCGTCGAGCCCCGGCTTGCCGATGAGCAGCTTGATCCGGCGCCCGAGCTTGAGCGACACGCGCTCGACCTCGCCGCGCAGGCTCTCGAGATCGGCCGATTCCTGGCGCGCTTTCGGCGAAACCCCGGTCGGCGCGCGGAACTCGCCGAATTCGGCCCTCAGCGCGTCGCCCCATTCGCCGGTGGTGACGCCGGCCTTGGCCGCCTCGATCGAGGCCGGCATGATGTTTAGGCCGCTCGCCGCCGCCGAACGCAGCGCGCGCAGCGCCTCGCTGACGCGCGTTTGATCGCGCCCGGCGCGCCAGGCGCGGAGCGCCGCGATCTGCTCCGCCTCGGCCCCGGCCGGGGGGACCAGGATCGAACCTTCGCCCGCGGTCAGCGGCGACGGCTCGGAGTTCATGAAGGCGTTGACGCCAACGACGATCTGCTCGCCGCGCTCGATCGCCTCGAGCCGGCGCGTATTCGATTGAACGAGCTGCGCCTTGAGCGCGCCCGATTCGATCGCCTTGACCACGCCGCCGCCCGCGTCGATCGAGGCGAGTTCGGCGAGCGCTTCGGCCTTGAGCCGTTCGACCAGCGCCGCGATCTCCGTCGCGCCGTCGAATATGTCGCCGAATTCCAGCAGATCGGTCTCGTAGGCCATGATCTGCTGCAGCCGCAGCGACCATTGCTGGTCGAACGGGCGGGGCAGGCCCAGCGCCTCGTTCCAGGCCGGCAATTGCACCGCGCGCGCCCGCGCGTCCCGCGACAGCACGACCGAGAGCATCTCGATGAGGATGCGGTAGGCGTTGTTCTCCGGCTGCTGCTCGGTCAAGCCCAGCGAATTGACCTGCACCCCATAGCGGAATCGGCGGTTCGCCGGATCGGCGACGCCGAACCGGTCGCGGGTGATTTCGTCCCAGAGCTCGACGAAGGCTCGCATCTTGGCGAGCTCGGTTATGAAGCGCATGCCGGCGTTGACGAAGAACGAAACCCGGCCGACGACCTCGGCGAAGCCGGCTGCGTCGACCTCGCCCGACTGGCGCACCCGCTCGAGCACCGCGACCGCCGTCGCCAGCGCATAGCTCAGTTCCTGCGCCGGCGTCGCGCCCGCCTCCTGCAGGTGGTAGGAGCAGACATTGATCGGGTTCCACTTCGGCGTCTCGCGGGCGCAAAAGAGGATCAGGTCCTGCGTCAGGCGGAGCGAGGGCTCGGGCGGAAAGACATAAGTCCCGCGCGCCAGATATTCCTTGACGATGTCGTTCTGGGTCGTGCCCTGGAGCAGGGCGCGCGGCGCGCCCTCGCCGTCGGCGACCGCGACATAGAGCGCCATCAGCCAGGGCGCGGTCGCGTTGATGGTCATCGACGTGTTCATCGAGGCGAGCGGAATGCCGTCGAACAGCGCGCGCATGTCGCCGATGTGCGAGATGGCGACCCCGACCTTGCCCACCTCGCCGCGCGCGAGCGGATGATCGCTGTCGAGGCCGGTCTGGGTCGGCAGGTCGAAGGCGATCGAAAGCCCGGTCTGTCCCCTGGCCAGGTTCTGGCGATAGAGCCTGTTCGACTCGCGAGCGGTCGAATGGCCGGCATAGGTGCGGAAGATCCAGGGCTTGTCGCGACCCGCAGCCGCTCGTCCCTTCGCCTCGGTCATGATTGCCTCGCTGTGGGCGGATGCGGCCCGGCATTCGCTGGGGCCAAAGGCTTTTGTGCAGGGCACAATTACAGAAAAGACCCTGCGGCGCCATGCTCCGTCAGGCCGGCGCCGCGGCGGCGATTCACGGTCGGCGGCGGAAAGCGCAGCGGCGCTTCCCGAGGGTCTTCGCGTTGACCGGCGCCGCCCGCGACTCTAATGACACGCGCCATGCTTTCCGCCACAGACGCAAGCCTCGACCCGGCGAGGTCGTTCCAGGGCCTGATCCTGACCCTTCAGACTTTCTGGGCGCGTCAGGGCTGCGTCATGCTGCAGCCCTATGACATGGAGGTTGGGGCGGGCACGTTTCATCCGGCGACGACCTTGCGCTCGCTCGGACCAAAGCCCTGGAAGGCGGCTTACGTGCAGCCGTCGCGCCGGCCCAAGGACGGACGCTACGGGGAAAATCCCAACCGCCTCCAGCACTATTATCAGTACCAGGTGATCCTCAAGCCTTCGCCCGAGGATCTTCAGGAGCTGTATCTGAATTCGCTCGCCGCGATCGGCGTCGACATGGGGCTGCACGACGTGCGCTTCGTCGAGGACGACTGGGAAAGCCCGACGCTGGGCGCCTGGGGTCTCGGGTGGGAATGCTGGTGCGACGGCATGGAAGTGTCGCAGTTCACTTACTTTCAGCAGGTCGCGGGTTTCGAGTGCGCGCCGGTCTCGGGCGAACTGACTTACGGCCTCGAGCGGCTCGCCATGTACGTGCAGGGCGTCGAGAGCGTCTACGACATCAACTTCAACGGTGGCGAGGGCGCCGAACGCGTCACATACGGCGACGTGTTCAAGCAGGCCGAGCAGGAATATTCCCGCTTCAACTTCGAGCACGCCAACACGGAAATCCTCTTTCAGCACTTCAGGGACGCCGAGGCCGAATGTATGGCGTTGTTAGAGTCGGGCGAGGATGGCGACCGCGG
>DATNBG010000329.1:0-5482 GCA_035572075.1 Roseiarcus sp.
GTCGAGCGTTTGCCTGTCGACAAGATCGGCCTTGTTGAGCACGACGAGATCGGCGCTCATGAGCTGGTCCTCATAGACTTCTTCCAGCGGATTGTCGTGGTCGAGCGACGGGTCGCTGAGGCGCTGCTCGGCGATGCGGGCCGGATCGTCAGCGAAGCGGCCTTCGGCGATCGCCGCGGCGTCGACCACCGCGATGACGCCGTCCACGGTCAGCTTCGAGCGCAACTCCGGCCAGTCGAAGGCCTTGATGAGCGGCTTCGGCAAGGCGAGGCCCGAGGTCTCGATGACGATATGATCTGGCTTCGGAACGCGGGCGATGAGCCCCATGATCGCCGGCGCGAGATCGTCGGCTACCGTGCAGCAGATGCAGCCATTGGCGAGTTCGACGATCGCGTCCTCCGGACAGGCGGCGCCGGCGCAATTCTTGACGAGATCGCCGTCGACGCCGACGTCGCCGAATTCGTTGATGATGAGCGCAAGGCGCCGCCCGCCGGCGTTCGCCAGGAGATGGCGGATCAGCGTCGTCTTGCCGGCGCCGAGAAAGCCGGTGACGATGGTGACGGGCGTCTTGGCGAGCATCGGGGAGCCAATCTTCTCAAGTCAGAGGGGTTTCGGCGAGCGCGAGCGGCGGCGTGCGCGACACGACGCCTTTGCGAAAGGCGAGCGGCCGCTCGCGCCAGGGAACGAGGCCCTCTGGCGAGGCCGCATAGCGCCGAGCGGCGGCGACGATGTCATCGAGATGCGATTCGCGCTTGAGGTCGCCGACGACATAGGTCCATTTGCCTGGGCCCGCGAGCGCGACCGTGCACGGCCGCTTGCACACGGACAGGCATTCGACGGGCTTGAGCGCAATGTCGGGCTCGGCTTGAAGACGCGCGCGGAGCGCCTCGAACAGGCCGGCCCCCATCGGCCCCTCGTCCGACTTGCAGGTGACGCAGACGAGCAAGGTCGCGGCAGCGGGGTGGCCGTTGTCGGCGATCATGGGCCAGTCAATCCGCGCGAGCGAACAAAAGTCTCGGCGCCAAATCGGAGGTCTGTCGGGTATTCATGAACGCTCCCTGGCCGCCCCTCCGGCGGCTTTACGGAATCCTTCGGCGCACGGCAGGTCTCCTGGCTTGCGGCGTATCGCCGGCGCCGCCTTCCCGGACCCTCAAGTCCAGTGGCGATGAGGCGCCGGCACGCCGCTCACAGTCGCGGGGGCGGCCACGGATCGGCGGAAAGCTTACCCGTGTTCCCTTTTCACCCTCGGTCGCAATCGAGGGACCGTGCTTCAGGTTTATGTTCCAGCTTCGGCAGGGGTTGTCAAATGAGAGGAGGCGGCTTTTGGGCGCGCACCCATAGGCTCAATGCGGCGTCAGGCGCCAAACATCGAAACAAGTGCGGCCTGCACGCCCGCGGGCAGCTCCTCGAACGGTTTGGGCGGCGAACCTCGAGGTCCGAACCAGGTCCTCAGCTCCCACAACGCGGTCATCCTGGATTCCGCGACGACGGGGCTAAAGGCCGGGACGGCGCCTTCAGCCTCGGCTGAAAGACCCTCCTGGCCAAACAGCGTTTCGGCGAATCGGCACTCCAATGCGCGCTGCAGCAAAGCGAGAGCTTCCTGAGTCGTCGCCCACGGCGGCGGAGCGGCGATGACCGAGCTTGAGAATTTGGCGCTGACGGCCATCAGGCTCGACGCGCGCACGACCGCCGGCGAGCAAACAGCCGCCGAAGCGAGGCCCTGGAGGAAACGACGGCGAGGAACGATAAGCGAACCCATCTTTCCTGGTCCCCAGGTGCGCGCTGATGGATACACGTCGTCAGTTGCAGGCGGCCTTCGGCCTTCCGGCGGAGGGCGCGCGAAGGTCGCTCGGCCTGTTCCGGACAACTTGAACCTTAACAGCATTGTCCGGCTTGGTGGACATCCCAAATCGGGGGAGATCGACCTGCGGCATCCCACTCGCGGATACAACCCAGGGTTCGCGATTGCCCTGATTTGCGGTGACCGATCCCGCACGAAGCAGGACGGCGAGGCCGCGGCCTGCATCTTGACGCGCGGCGGCTTCAGCGCCGAACATGGGCTGCTTTTGCGCGAATCACGCCAGGGCTGGCGGGCTTCAATGGAACCAGTCGCAAGCGCTCGGGCTGCCAGGCTGATCGCTGCGGCGATCGCGCTCCCCTCTCTTTGCGGCTGCGCGGGCCTCCACCTCGACCAGCAGCCCGGCCAGGTCATCGAGCGCACCGAAGGCGAGGACAATTACGCCGAGAAACAGACGGCAGGGCCGGTGGCCGCCCGCGTCCTGCCCTACGCCCTGCTCGCGGAGCAATCCTACGACCCCTTGGTCTACTCGACCCATAAGCTCGCCCCGCGCGCCTCCGCCTGCGACGCCGGCGAACGCAGCGATTGCGACCCGCGCGACGACCAGCGCGTGGCCCGCTGGCTCAACGAATGGCGCTATGTCTGGAGCTGCGACGGGCCTGACCAATGCGGGGTGCGGACATCCGCGCAGGACCGCCCCTCCGGGGGGCTGGGAGTCCAGATCTGGGCGCGCAAGGGCGCCACATGTCCGGAAGCCGTCATCGCCTTTCGCGGAACGGTCGGCGGCGACAAGGGCGACTGGGAATCCAACTTCCACTGGATCCTGCGCGCCTTTCCCATCTACGACCAATACGAACAGGTGCGCGACCGCGTCAGCGACTTCATCGGCCATATCGAGCGCGACAAGTGCTACCGGAAGGGCGAGACTGAGATCATCGCCGTCGGCCATTCGCTCGGCGGCGGGCTCGCGCAGCTCGCGGCCTATTCCGACCGACGCATAAGACGGGTCTACGCCTTCGATCCCTCGATGGTGACGGGATTTTATTCGGTCGATCCGCCCAACCGGGACAGCAACGTCAAGGGATTGCGGATGGAGCGCGTCTACGAATTCGGCGAAATCCTCGCCTTCGGCCGGCTGTTCATGCTGCACACCATCCCCTTGTCGCCCTGCAATCCGCGCGTTGTGAGCGTCCGGTTCCGGGTCTTTCACGGCGCTCCGATCGCGCTCCACAGTCTGACCGATCTTGACAACGGGCTCATCCGGGTCGCGAGAGGCTCCCAACCGGAGAGGTCGCCGATGGTCCTCGAACATTGCGGCGAAACGCCGAAGCCGCCGCTCGTCGCGGCAGAATGATCCTCGCCGTCGCCGGAATCGCCCCATGAGCCGCCCCGAAGACGACCGCCACAAAGCCAAAATGGCCAAACGAAAGGCCGCCCAGGACGCCGAGGTGGCCTCGAAACCGATTCTAGAAAAAGGTCTCCTCATCGTTCACACCGGGCCCGGCAAGGGCAAATCGACTGCGGCCTTCGGACTTGCCTTGCGGGCGCTGGGGCGCGGCTTCCGGGTCGGCGTGGTGCAGTTCATCAAGGGCGCCTGGTCGACCGGCGAGCGCGCCGCCATCGAACGCTTCGGGACCCAGGTCGAGTGGCGCACGATGGGCGAAGGCTTCACCTGGGAGACGCAGGACCGCGCGCGCGACATCGCAGCGGCAAGCGCGGCCTGGACCGAGGCCAGCCGGATGATGGCCGACCCCTCGATCCGCCTTCTCGTCCTCGACGAACTCAACATCGCGCTGCGTTATGAGTACCTGCCGCTCGCCGAGGTCGTCGCGGCGCTGGTTGCGCGGCGCGACGGCCTCCATGTCGTCGTCAACGGCCGCAACGCCAAGCCGGAGATGATCGAGGCCGCCGATTGCGTGACCGAGTTCGCTTTGGTCAAGCATCATTTCGCCGCCGGCGTGCGCGCTCAGGAAGGCGTCGAATTTTGACCGCACGGGCGTTGATGTTGCAGGGGACGGGATCCGACGTCGGCAAGTCGCTCATTGTCGCGGGCCTTTGCCGCGCTTTCGTAAGGCGCGGGCTTCGCGTCCATCCGTTCAAGCCGCAGAACATGTCGAACAACGCCGCGGTGACGGCCGACGGCGGCGAGATCGGCCGTGCGCAGGCGCTTCAGGCGCGCGCATGCGGAGTTCAGCCCAGCGCGCACATGAACCCGGTGCTGCTGAAGCCGCAGAGCGAAACCGGCGCGCAGATCGTCGTCCAGGGCAAGGCGATCGGCAATGCGAAGGCGCGCGAATATCAGGCGCTCAAGCCCAAACTGATGAGCGCCGTGCTGGACAGCTACGCGCGCGTGCGGGCGGACGCCGATCTCACGCTGATCGAGGGCGCCGGCAGCGCGGCCGAAATCAACCTGCGCGAGGGCGACATCGCCAACATGGGCTTCGCGCGCGCCGCGGGCTGCCCGGTTGCGCTCGTCGGCGACATCGATCGCGGCGGGATTTTCGCGCAAATCCTCGGCGTCAAGGCGGCGCTCGCGCCCGAGGACGCGGCGACCATCGTCGGCTTCATCGTCAACAAGTTCCGCGGCGACGCAAGCTTGTTCGAGGGCGCCATGACGGCCATCGCCGAGCGTACGGGCTGGCGCGGCTTCGGCCTCCTGCCGTTTTTCGCCGACGCGGCGCGTCTTCCGGCGGAAGACGCGTTCGGTCTCGGCAAGCGCGGCGCGCAAGCAGAGGGGGCGGCGACCATCGCCGTGCCGATGCTGGCGCATATCGCCAATTTCGACGACTTCGACCCCTTGCGCTTGGAGCCTTCCGTCAAGCTTGTCTTCGTTCGTCCCGGCGAGCCGGCGCCCATCGCCGATCTCGTCATCCTGCCCGGCGCCAAGGCGACGATCGCAGACCTCAACTTCTTTCGTGAGCAGGGCTGGGATATCGACCTCCGCGCGCACGTCAGGCGCGGCGGACGGGTGCTTGGCGTCTGCGGCGGCTACCAGATGCTGGGCAAAATCGTGTCCGATCCGAATGGGATCGAGGGGCCGCCGGGCGAGGTCGAGGGCTTGGGATTGCTTGACGTCGCAACCGTGCTCACCGGCTCAAAGACGCTGCGCGAGGTCGAGGGCGCATGCCTCATCAATGCCGCGCCGTTCCGGGGCTACGAGATGCATGTCGGTGAGACGCAAGGTCCGGACTGCGCGCGGCCGCTTCTTCGCTTCGCTGATGGACGCCTCGACGGCGCAATCTCGGCGGACGGCCGGGTCGCGGGCGCCTATGTCCATGGGCTGTTCGCCAATGACCGCCAGCGGGCGGGGTGGCTGGCGATGCTCGGCGCGGGGTCGGACATCGCCTACGAGGCGGCGGTCGAGCGCACGCTCAATGATCTCGCCGATCATTGCGAGGCGCATCTCGATTGCGACGCGCTGCTCGAAGCGGCGCGGTAGGTGTCGTCCATTTCGCACCCGCAACGCCGGCAAAAGCGGCCAAAATCGGAGAAATGCCTTCGATAAGGAGACAAAAGAATCACGAGCGAACGAGGCTTTCCCGGAAGTTCGGTACTTTTCCTTTGCTATCGACCGCGAAGCCCTCCTGTCTGAGTCGGTCCGCCTGACCCTCCGCGCCGCCAGGAAATCGAGAAAAGAGTCCTCCGTTCGCCTTGATAACTCGCCAATAAGCAACATCAGCGCCG
>DATNBG010000330.1:0-3384 GCA_035572075.1 Roseiarcus sp.
CACGCTCCGAAGGATCGGCGGGCCAACAAGAACGGCCGGCCGAGAGGCCTTGTGAACCCCAATTTTGTGGAGGAAGGGAGGCGCGCGAATGCCTTGCGCCCGGAGTCGAAACGGCGGTTAAATTCAATCGGGTTTCGCAAAGGAGCATGGAGGTGACCGAAGAAACGCGCCTGCTGCCGACGACGACCGGATTCGCCGCGAGGCGGGCGATCGCCGCGCTGCGGAAGCGCGATATCGACCCGTCGCCCCTGCTGCGGCAGGCCGGCCTCGCCGAGGAGGATTTGGGCAAGACCCGGGATCGCATCTCCGCGGCGGCGCAGGCGAAGCTGCTCGAACTCGCCGCGGGGGCGCTGCACGATCCCGCGCTCGGCTTTCACCTTGCCGCGGAAGCCGATCCCCGGGAGGCGGGGCTCCTGTTCTACGTCGCCTCCGCGGCGAAGGATCTCGGCGAGGCGATCACGCTGTTCGCCCGGTATTGCCGGATCGTCAACGAAGCCATCCGGGTGCACCTCACCCGACGGCCCGATGAACTCATCGTCGAGGTCAGCCTCGTCGCCGTGGCGAGGTTTCGGGCGGCGCAGAACACCGAGTTCGGAATCGCGATGATCATCAAGAGCCTGCAAGCGATCGCCGGCCGCACCGTTCGGCCCGCAAAGATCATCATGGCGCACGTGCGCAACGGGAGCTTTGCGGAATTCGAGCGGTTCTGCGGCTGCCCGGTCGAATTCGGCGGTTCGTCCGATCAACTCATTTTCTCCAATGAAAGCCTGACGGCGCCGCTCATCACCGAGGACATCCACTTGCTCGAGGTCCTCCGGCCGATTTGCGACGAGGCGGCGAAGCAGCGCGAAACGGCGCCGGGAAGCCTTCGCGCCCTGGTCGAAACCGAGGCGCAAAAGTTGCTGCCGCACGGACAGGCGCGACGGCACCATGTCGCCAAGAAGCTCGCGTTGAGCACGCGAACGCTGGCGCGGAGACTGGCCACCGAGGGAACAAGCTACGAGGAGGTCGTGGACGAGCTGCGGCGGAGCCTCGCCCTCCAGTACATCAGGACCCCAGGCATATCGCTGTCCCAGATCGCCTGGCTCCTGGGCTATGAGGGCCCCACGTCCTTCAATCATGCCTTCAGGCGCTGGACTGGCGGCCCGCCGTCCGCGGCGCGGGTCGAGCTGCTCCTGCCGCCGCCCGCCTGGCCCGCCGGACCGGCGAGTTCGCCTGCAGCGAGCGCCTAGCGCGAGATGATTTGAGGTTTATCCAGGCCGTCATCGCGAGCCCCGGGCTGTGGACCCGGGGGGAAGCGAGGGCGTGGCGATCCAGAGAACGTAGAGCGCCCGGCGACTGTGGATTGCCGCGTCGGCCTTCGGCCTCCTAGCGATGACGACTCCACTTTTCGGCGATCCTGCCTAGCGCCTATGGACGTTGCGGCCGTCGATAGACCGGCGCGCCCCATAGCCCATCGAGAGACGGGCGTCCTGGCGGACGCCCTTTGGTTCGCCGATTCAACCAAAATACAATCTGCCGGTAGTGGCGCGAAAAGACAGAATTTCGGCCCGCGCGATCATTTAAAGAGCCTCCTGGAGACCATATTTAGCGCACGCCGGCCGCGGATGGCGCCGCGGTCAAATCCGAGCGAAGGGAAGCCTTGAAAATGGCCGCCGCCTACGACGACAATTTCGGCTTTTGGGACATCGACGGACCGGAGGAGCAAGCCTACTTCGAGCACGTCCAGCGCCAGAGCGTCGAGAAGATCTGCGAGCGCTGTCAGCGACGCGTGCGACTCATGCGCTCCAAGACGCTGTGCGCCTCCTGCGTCGCCGCGCTCGAATGCGGCGCGCCGGCCTCGATGAGCCAATACTGACCAAAAGGAACGCCAACCGGCCGCCCGGCCGACCGCCCGCCGAAGCCGTCCCGTGTTCGCCCGCGACAGTCTCCGGCGCGCGGACTTCGGCCGCGACGCGGTCGTTCATTGACTTTTCCGCGATTTGATCTATGCCGTGCCGCCGGGGCGAATGAAGGCTCCGGCGGGCGCGAGGCTTGCGCAGCCCAGGACCCACGAACGCATTGACGCGGTCCACCGAGGCCCCCATATCGAGAACCAGCGAATGCGAGGCATTCGCGCAAGCGAGACCAGATGAGATTTGATGAACTCGGCCTGAGCGAAAAAGTGCTCAAAGCCGTGGAAGCGTCGGGCTACGACACGCCGACGCCGATCCAGGAACAAGCCATTCCGCACGCCTTGCAAGGCCGCGACGTCTTAGGAATCGCCCAGACCGGCACCGGCAAGACGGCGGCCTTCACTCTGCCGATGCTGTCGGCTCTGGAGCGCGGCCGCGCTCGAGCCCGCATGCCGCGCACCCTCATTCTGGAGCCGACGCGCGAACTCGCCGCCCAGGTCGAGGAGGCGTTCGGCAAATACGGCGTCAACCACAAGCTGAACCTCGCGCTGCTGATCGGCGGCGTCTCGTTCGGCGACCAGGAGACCAAGATCGCGCGGGGCGCCGATGTCGTCATCGCCACCCCCGGACGGCTGCTCGACTTCACCGAGCGCGGCGGCCTGCTCCTCAATGCGATTGAAATCCTGGTCATCGACGAGGCCGACCGCATGCTCGACATGGGCTTCATCCCGGACATCGAGCGGATCTGCAAGCTGGTGCCGTTCACGCGCCAGACCCTGTTCTTCTCGGCGACCATGCCGCCGGAAATCACGCGCCTCGCCGACGCCTTCCTCCACAATCCGGTGCGGGTCGAGGTGTCGCGCGCCGCCACCACCGCCGACAATATTACCCAGACCCTCGTGCCTTCGGAGAGCGCGCCCGAGGAGAAGCGCTCGACGCTGAGGCGCATCATCCGCAACGCCTCGAATTTCAAGAATGCGCTCATCTTCTGCAACCGCAAGCGCGACGTGCAGGTCGTCTACCGATCCCTGCAGAAGCACGGCTTCTCGGTTCTGGCGCTGCACGGCGATCTCGACCAGCGGATGCGCACAACGGCCCTCGACGCGTTCCGCGCCGGAGACGTCCAGCTCCTGGTCTGCTCCGACGTCGCCGCGAGGGGCCTCGACATTCCCGACGTCAGCCACGTGATCAACTACGACGCGCCTCATCACGCCGAGGATTACGTCCATCGCATCGGCCGCACCGGACGGGCGGGCAAGTCCGGCGAGGCGCTGACCATCGTGGCGCGCGCCGACGGGAAGGCGATCGCCGAGATCGAGAAGCTGATTGCGCGCAAGATCGACTGGCAGGAAGGGGCTCAGCTACCTCCCGACGACGAAGCCGAGGGACCGCGCGAGCGTTCGCCCCGCGGCCAGGGCGCCGCCCGCTCGCGGTCCCGACACGCGGCCCCGCTCGAGAACGGCGAGCGCCCGGAGCGCCGCCCCGATTC
>DATNBG010000331.1:0-2560 GCA_035572075.1 Roseiarcus sp.
GGCGTCTCGGTCGCCGAAATCGCCACCACCGCGGGCGTCACGATCCCGCATATGCGCAATCTGGTCCGCAAAATCCTGGCCGAACGGGCGCCGGCGCCTCCGGCCGAATTTCTGGCGCTGCAGGTGAGCCGCCTCAACGAGGCGCTGCTCGTCTCCTACAGCGCCATGCACAATTCGATAACCGGGACCAATTTCGAGGCCGTCGATCGCGTCGTGAGAATCGTGCGCGAGCTTGACCGCTATCACGGATTTGCCGCCGTCCCACGGCCGCGCGAGGAGCGTGAGACCCGCCTGCTTCCTCCGCCCGCCGAGCGCCCGATCGCCGTAGGGCGTCGAGAGACGCCCGTCCTTCTGGACGGGCTATCCGATCTCCCGGTCGCCGAGAGGGTCGAGAGAGTCGAAAATGGCGCCGCAAGCGATTGAAAAGGCTCGATTCGGACTCGCGAATGGCAGGCGGCCCTCGACCCCGGCCAGCGGCCCGCCAGCCACGCGGGTCCCGGGTCACCGCCGCGGCCTCGCCGGCCAGTGCTCCCGAAGCACGGCGAACAGGAACGCGGTCGACAGGCCGAACAGCATCATGCCGTTCAGCGCCTCGATCGCGCCCATCAGCCGCCAATGCCTAGCCAGGAAGATGTCGGCGTGGCCGTAGCTGGTCATCGCGCTGAGCGAGTAGAGGATGGCGGACGCAAGATCGGGCCGCGCGCCCAAGGCGACATAGGCTCCGGCCCAGGCGAACGCCTCCGCGGCGTGCAGGACGGTCAACAGCAGCACCGTGACGACGATAAGAACCGCGAGCACGGTCGAGGAACGACGAGCGCGTAACATCAGCGGCAGTTCGAGCACCAGCCGGTCGCGGATCGCAACCAGGCCGAAGGCGTGAACCAGCACCGTCAGAACGATGAGCGGCAGACCCCAGGCCCAGTTGTTGGACCAGGCTTCCGCGGCGATGTCCAACACGGGCCGCGCGACGGAGGGCTTACGACCAACCGAACGCCGGCCAGCGTTCGCGAACGGCGCCGGGGCGCATCAGTACCAGCCGGGAGCGTAGGGACCCCAGACGCCGCCCCAGTCCATTGCGGCGTCGGCGTTCAGCATCGCCGTCGTCTCCTGCATTTGCGCGATGTTGTTGGCGGCGCGGATCTGCTGGTATTGCTGATAGGCGGCCGCGTTGCCGATGAACGCGCAGCCGCAGCCCGCCGCATCCGCGTAAATATAGACCGCGCCATGCTTGCGCTGCGAAAAGACGAGCGTGTTTTGCGGCAACTCCTGAAGCTTGGCCATCTTCTGCGGCGTATCCGCCTGATGCCGCGTGAAGCCCGCCGCGGCGAGGCGCCCTTCCTCTTGCGGGGCGCCGCCCACTGTCTGGCAGCCGGCCAGAGCCGCCGACGCGACGAGCGCCGTCAAGACAAATGAAATCGCTTTGATCATTGTCGCCTCCCCTTGTCCCCGCAACCGACGACGCCAACAACTCTGGCCCCCTGCCCCGCCGCCTGTCAATCGCGCCTTTCCCCCGCCTTCTCAATGCGGGGGGAGAGCCGACGTCTGAGCCGTCACGTCCGGCAGCATCGATTGGCTCCATCCGCCGCCGAGCGCGACGACGAGATTGACCACATCGGCCTGGAGCAGCGCCTGGGTCGAGAGGAGGGCCTCTTCGGCCGCGAGCTGCTGGGCTTCCACGACGACGACCGCGGTGAAGGCCTGGGTGCCGGCCTGATATTCGTTGAGCGTGATCTGCGTCGCCTGCCTGGAAAGGCGGACATTCTCCGCCTGCACCTTCACTTCGCGCGAGTGGATGCGAATCCCGGCAAGCGCGTCCTCGACCTGCTGGATCGCCGTCAACACCGTCGCTCGATAGGCGGCGACATCCGCTTCATAGGCCTGGCGCGCCGCCTCGACCTGCGCGGTGGTGAGCCCGCCGTTGAACAGGGGCTGGGCGAGCGAAGCGCCGAACGACCAGACCGGATTGCTCGCTCCGAACACGCTGGCGGCGAACGGATTGCCGGAATAGCCAACGAGGCCGGAGAGCGACACGGCCGGAAAATAACCGGCGAACTCGACCCCGATCTGGGCGTTCGCCTGACGCATCGCCTGCTCCGCCGCCGCCACGTCGGGCCTGCGCTCGAGCAGCGACGACGGCAACCCGACCGGGATCAAGGGAACTCGGGTCGCGAGCCTCCCGCGCGGGACGGAGAGGCCCGCGGGCGGCCTGCCCATCAGCACCGCGATCGCGTGTTCGCTCTGCGCGCGGGACACGCCGGCCGCGATCAATTGCGCCTGGGCGTTGAGGACCTGCGTCTGGGCGGTGATGACGTCGGATTTCGCCGCCGTCCCGGCGTTGTACTGGTTCTGCGTGATGGTCAGCGAATGCTTGTATGAGGCGACCGTCTTCTCGAGCAGGTCCTCGAGCGAATCGGCCTCCCTCAGCGTCACATAGGCGAGCGCCAGGGCCGATTGCGCGGCGAGCGCCGCGTTGGCGAGCGTGGCCGCGCTCAGTTCCGCGCCGGCCTGCTGGGCCTCGATCTCGCGCCGGATCTGGCCCCACACGTCGAGCGTCCATGTC
>DATNBG010000332.1:0-4263 GCA_035572075.1 Roseiarcus sp.
CCCGCCCATAGAGGTCGCCGTCGAAATCGAGGAGATGGACTTCGAGCAGCGCCGCGCCGGCGCCGATCGTGGGCCTCGTGCCGAAGCTGGCGACCGCCGGAAAGGCACGGCCCTCGACCCGGGCCACGACCGCATAAATCCCGTGCGCGAGCCGGTTGGCGGCGGGAAGCGCGATATTCGCCGTCGGCACGCCAAGCGTGCGCCCCAGACGCTGGCCCGAAATGACCTCGCCCGAAACCGAATAGTTGCGGCCGAGCCCTCGCGCCGCCGCGGCGAGGTCGCCCTGCTCGAGAGCCTTGCGAATCGCGCTCGACGACACGACGCCCGCCCCGTCCTCGACCTTGGCGACGATCTCGACGCTGAAGCCGTGTTTGAGGCCAGCCTCGGCGAGCGTGGCCGCCGAACCCGCTCGGCCCTTGCCGAAATGAAAGTCCCATCCGACCACCGCCGCGCCGATTCCGAGCCGGTGAACGAGAACCTCGGTGACGAACGCCTCCGCGCTCATCCCGGCGAGGGAAGCGTCAAACGCCATGAGAACGAGGCCGTTCAGCCCGAGCCGGGCGCCGATCGCGGCCTTGTCGTGAGGCGGCGTCAACCGGAACACGACCGGCCGGCGGGCGAAGAAGTCGGCCGGATGCGGTTCGAAGGTCAGAAGCGCGCTGGGAGCCGCTCTTTCCTTGGCGATGGCGACGGCGCGCGCGATGACCGCCCGATGGCCGAGATGCAGGCCGTCGAAATTCCCGATCGCGTAGACCGCGCGCTCAAGCCCGGGCGGCGGCGCCATCGGGTCGGCGGCGAGGACGAAGCCGTCTGTCATCTCCTGCCGGGTCAAGCGGAGGGGGCCTTGGGTTTGGGCGCCGGGGGAACGCTGAGAACGCCCTCGCCGTCGAGGACGACCTTGGCGCCGACGCGACACTCGCAACGCAGCCGGACGCGGCGGTTCCTCGCGGTCAGCTCGACCACCTCGACGCTGACGTCGACGACGTCGCCGATCTTGACCGGCCCGAGGAAGCGCAGGGTCTGCGAGACATAAACGGCGCCCGGGCCCGGCAGCCGCATGCCGATGACGCCCGAAATCAGGCTTGCGGTATAGAGCCCGTGAACGATCCGCCCGCCGAAGCGGGTCTTGCGCGCGAAATGCTCGCTGAGGTGGATCGGATTGTGGTCGCCCGACAGTTCGGCGAATCCGATCACGTCCTCGTTGGCGACCGTCTTGCGAATCGCCGCCCGCATGCCGAGCGCGAGGTCCTCGAAACAGAGGGTCTGGAATGGGGTCAAGGCCGGGCGCCTAGAGCATGGCGTGTTTGGACGGCATCGTCGCCGTCATCGCGAGGACCCCCGGGTCGAAGAGCCCGGGGGGACGCGGCGATCCAGGAATCGCAGGGCGCCCTACGATGCCTGGATTGCTTCGTCGCTCCGCTCCTCGCAATGACGATTCCAGCTGAACGCGCCATGTCCTACGGCCGAAGCGAGGGGATCGCGGCGACCGGAAAGATTCCGTGTTCGTCGCAGAGACGCTGGAGCTCAACCGGGTCGGCGGGCGCCTCCGGCGTCTCGCCATGCAGGGACCGATGGATGCCGCCGGTGACGAACAGCGCGTCCAGCCCCGCCCGCGCCGCGCCCGCGATGTCCGTGTTCATCCCGTCGCCGATCGCGAGCACGCGGCGCTTCTCGATCCGGGCGCCGCGCGCTCGCTCGGCGAGCATAAGCGCCCGGTCGTAAATCGGCGCGTAAGGCTTGCCGGCGTAGACGACCTTGCCGCCAAGCTCCTCATATCGGCGGGCGAGCGCGCCGGCGCAGTAGATGAGCGCATCTCCGCGGTGGATGACGATGTCCGGATTGGCGCAAATCATGCGTATGGCCCGCTTGGCCAGCGCCTCGAGTTCCGGCTGGTAATCGTCGGGCGTTTCGATCTCGTCGCGTCTCAAGCCGGTGCACAGCGCGTAATCGGCCTGTTCGAGGGTGACCCGCCTTGGCCGCGCTCCGGCCTCCGCCGCCGCCTCGAACAGGCTGAGGTCGCGCGCCGGGCCGATATGAAGGACGCGATCGCCTCTCTCGCGCTGCATCAGTCCGATCGTCACGTCGCCCGAGGTGACGACGGCGTCGAACGCCTCGGGCGGAACGCCGAGCTTCAGCAGTTGCCGTTGAACGGGGGCGAAAGGCCTCGGAGCGTTGGTGATCAGGACGACCGCGCCGCCCTGGGCCCGGAACGAGGCAAGCGCGTCGGAGGCTTCGGGGAAGGAGGCCACGCCGTTGTGCAGGACCCCCCAGATGTCGCACAACACCGCGTCGTAGCGGCCGGAGATTTCGCTCAGACCGCTGATCTGCCGGACGGTCTCAGCCTCATCCTGCCTCATTGCCGGGCGCTCGGCTAGGCGAGGACCGCGCCCCTGTCAAGGCGCGGGCGGCCCGCTTGACGCCGCAAGGCTTGGTTCCTAGCTATGCAGACGCGGCAAGCACGCCGTCTTCGAGGGCTGATCATGTCATTAACGGCCAAAGTCACCGACGCCAGTTTCGAAACCGACGTCATCAAGTCCGATGCTCCGGTCGTGGTCGATTTCTGGGCGGAATGGTGCGGGCCGTGCCGCATGATCGCGCCGGCGCTGGAAGAGATCGCTGGCGAAATGAACGGCAAGATCAAGATCGCCAAGCTCAATGTCGACGAGAACCCCGGCGTCGCCAGCAAATATGGCATCCGGTCGATCCCGACGCTGATGGTGTTCAAGGACGGCAAGCGGGTCGACACCAAGATCGGCGCCGCCCCGAAGAGCGAACTTAGTCGCTGGATCAGCGCCTCGGTCTGAGGTCTCGCGCTCGGCGCGGCCACGCTGGCGCGGCGTAGCCTGATCGTCCCTTCTCCCCGCTCGCGGGGAGAAGGTTAGGATGAGGGGCCGAGAGGCAGGCCGTCGGCGGCGAAGTGACTCGCCCCTCACCCCGTCCCTCTCCCCGCAAGCGGGGCGAGGGGGCTAGACGGGAATCCGCACCGCCGCCCTCAAGCCCCCCATGGGGCTGTCGGAAAGGGTGATGTCGCCGCCGTGCGAGCGGGCGATGTCGCGCGCGATCGCCAGCCCGAGGCCCGCGCCGCCCTCATCCTGGTTGCGCGCCTCGTCCAGGCGGTAGAACGGCCGGAAGACCTCCTCGCGATAGACGGGGTCGATGCCGGTTCCGTCATCGTCGACGACGATCGACACGAATTGAGCCTCGCGGGCGGCGGAAACCCGAACGGTTTCCGCGTGACGCTGGGCGTTGGCGACCAGATTGCCGACGCAGCGCTTCATGGCCATCGGCCGGATGCGAATATTGAGATCGCCTTGAGTCTCGACGCCCAGGCTCGCGCCGTGCCGCTCGGAAGCCGCCCGCAGATCCTCGAGGATCGACCCGACGTTGACACGGGTTGTCGATTCGCCAGCGTCCCCGCGAGCGAAGGCGAGATAGCCCTCGAGCATCTGCCCCATTTCGTCGACGTCCTTTTGCAGGAGTTCGCTGTCGGCCGAGTTGTCCAGCAACGCCAATGACAATTTGAAGCGGGTCAGCATCGTGCGCAGATCGTGGCTGACGCCGTTCAGCATCGCGGTGCGCTGTTCGGTCGCCCGCTCGACCCGCCGCTTCATCTCGATGAAGGCCTGACCGGCCTGCCGGACCTCGCGCGCGCCATGCGGACTGAAGTCGACATTTCTGCCCATGCCGAAGTCCTCCGCCGCTTTCGCCAGGCGCAGGATGGGCCGGATTTGATTGCGAAGAAAGATGACGGCGACCGTCAAAAGGACGATCATCGCCCCAAGCATCCAGAGCACGAAAATGTGGGCGTTCGCCTCATAGGCGAGGGCCCGGCGCGTCACCAGGCGAAGCACGCCCCTCCCGAGATCGACGCGGATTTCCATCAGTCCCGACCGGCCGACGGTGTCGATCCAGAAAGGCTCGGCGACTTGTTTCCTGACCTCGTTGGGAAGGGTCCGGGTGAGCGGATCCAGTGCGCCGTAAAACGTTTGGGGCGTTGGCGGCGGCAAGGGGCCGGCTGGCAGCAAGGTCGCATCCATGCGGAACCTTTCGGAGGCGAGCCTGGCCAGAAGGGAATCGTCCTCCCCTGCGGGGAGCTGCCGATAAAGGTCGGTCAGCGCGCCGATGTCGCGCGCCACCGCCTCGGCGAGCCTGCGGGTCACCAGATCCCACTGATGCTGCATGAAGACGAACGTCACCGCGGTCTGGAGCAGGACCATCGGCAGGATCACGATCAGGAGCGAGCGCTTGTAGAGGCCCTTCGGC
>DATNBG010000333.1:0-4226 GCA_035572075.1 Roseiarcus sp.
TGGCGAAGCGAGCCACAGCACGGCGTCGGCTGCTTCCTCCGGCCGCACGAGGCGCCCTTGCGGATTGGATTTCGCAAGTTCGGCCCTGGCCTCCACTTGCGACCGGCCGGTCTTCGCGACAATGGTCTCAACCGCGCGCTCGATCAATGGCGTCTCGGTGAAGCCGGGGCAGACGGCGTTGACGGTGACGCCCGTCCTTGCGAGTTCGAGCGCGAGCGCGCGGGTGAGGCCGATCAGCCCATGCTTGGCCGCGCAATAGGCGGCGACATAAGGGTAGCCGGCAAGGCCCGCGGTCGACGCGATGTTGATGAGCCGCGCGCCCGCCCCGCGCGCTTTCAGATCGGGCAGAATGGCGCGCGACACCAGATAGGCGCCGGTCAGATTGACCGCCAGCACGCGGCACCAGAGGGCGGAATCCGTCTTCTCGAAGGACGCGCTCGGCGCCTCGCCCGCGTTGTTGACGAGGATGCTCACCGGACCGAACGCGCGCCGCGCCCGCGCAAGCCCCGCCGACACAGCAGCCTCCGAGGTCACGTCGAACCCGTCGACCGCGACGGCCGAACCCTCCGGCATTCCGCGCGCGACAGCCTCGAGCGGCGGGCGGCGGCGCCCCGCAAGGCTCACCCGCGCGCCGGCTTGCGCTAGAGCGAGCGCGGTCGCCGCGCCGATGCCGCTGCCTGCGCCAGTCACGAGCGCATGATGGCCGTCGAGCGGCTTCACCGTCATGGCGCTTGAGCTTGCGCGGCGGCGGCGCGGGCGAGGTTCGCCTCGTATTGCGCCTTGGCGGTGCGATATTGCTTGGGCCAGGCGATGTCGCTGACGCCGATCTTGGCGGCTTCATGCAGCGTCCACGCAGGATCGGCGAGATGCGGGCGGGCGAGCGCGCAGAGATCGGCGCGGCCGGCGGCGACGATCGAATTGACGTGGTCCGCCTCGGAAATGGCGCCGACCGCGATGGTGTCGACATGCGCCTCGTTGCGAATCTGGTCGGCGAACGGCGTCTGGAACATGCGTCCATAGACCGGCTGCTCGGCTTTCGAAACCTGGCCGGACGAGCAGTCGACAAGATCGGCGCCGGCTTCCTTGAACAATTCGGCGAAGAAGGCGGCGTCGTCCGGAATGTTCCCGCCAGGCGTCCAGTCATGGCACGAGAGACGCACCGACATCGGCCGGTCCGCGGGCCAGGCCGCCCGCACGGCGCGAAAGACTTCGAGCGGATAGCGGGCGCGGCCGGCGCGATCCCCTCCGTATTCGTCATTGCGCACATTGGAGAGCGGAGAGAGAAAGCTCGACAGAAGGTAGCCGTGCGCGCAGTGAAGCTCGAGCCAGTCGCATCCGGCCGCCGCCGCGCGCCGGGTCGCGGAGACGAAGTCGTCGCGCACACGGTCCATGTCGGCCTGATTCATGGCGCGTGGGATCGGCCCGTCGGGCAGATAAGGCAAGGCTGACGCCGAGATCAGCTCCCAGCCGCCGGATTCCAGCGGCTGGTCGATCCCTTCCCAGGCGACCTTGGTCGAGCCCTTGCGCCCCGCGTGGCCGAGCTGGATTCCGGCCTTCGCGTCGCCCACGCTGTGGATGAGATCGACGAGGCGCTTCCACTGAGCCTGCTGCTCGTCGCTCCATAGGCCAAGACAGCCCGGCGTGATGCGCGCGTCCGGCGTGACGCAGGTCATTTCGGCGAAGACGAGCCCCGCCCCGCCCATGGCGCGCGCGCCCAGGTGTGCGAGGTGGAAATCGTCGATGAGGCCGTCGGTCGCCGAATACATCGCCATCGGGGAAACCACGATCCGGTTCTTGAGCGTCAGCCCTCGCACCCGATAGGGAGTGAGCATCGGCGGGGGCGCGCGCTCGTTGTCGTTGACCGCGACGCCGGTCTTGCGGGCGAACCAGCGCTCGTAGCCTTCGAGCCACGCCTTGTCGCGCAGGCGCAAATTCTCATGGCTGATGCGCTGCGAGCGGGTCAGCATCGAATAGAAGAATTGCGGCGGCTCGAGCGAGTCGGCGTAACGCTGACCCACCACCTCGAACCACTCCATCGCGTTGCGCGCCGCATTCTGGATCCGCGCGACATCGACGCGGCGAACCTCCTCATAGGCCGCGAGAGCGCCCGGGATATGTTCAGCCGCATGGCCGCGCGCGTCAAACTGGCGCGCAAGCTCGATCGCGTCGTCAAAAGCGAGCTTGGTGCCCGACCCGATGGCGAAATGAGCCGTATGGGCGGCGTCGCCCATCAGCACGACATGCGAACGGCCGTTGAATGAGCTCCATCGGCCGCAGATCAGCCGGTTGAAATTGAGCCAGGCCGATCCTCGCAAATGGCGCGCGTTGGTCATGAGCTTGGCGCCGTCGAGAGTCTCGGCGAAAACCTTCTCGCAGAAGGCGATCGACTCGTCCTGGTCGAGCGAGCCCAGCCCGTGCGCCTCGAACGTCTCCTCGGTCGTTTCGACAATGAAGGTCGAGGTCGAGCGGTCGAACTTGTAGATGTGCGCCTGGAACCAGCCGTGCTCGGTCTTGCGGAAGTCGAAGGTGAACGCGTCGAACGCCTTGGCGGTCCCGAGCCAAATGTAGCGGTTGGGGCGGACGATGATATCGGGCCGGAACTGGTCGGCGTAGCGCTGCCGGATTTTGGAGTTGAACCCGTCCGAGGCGACGATCAGGTCGGCGTCCGGGAACTCGAGGTCCGAATCGACCTCGCGTTCGAAGGCGAGCTCCACGCCAAGCGCCTCGCAACGGCGCTGGAGGATGTTGAGGAGCTGCTTGCGGCCGATGCCGATGAAGCCGTGACCCGTGGTCCTCTGCCGCGAACCCTTGAAGACGAGCTCGATGTCGTCCCAGTGGTTGAACGCGTCGGCGATCTCCGCCGCGCTTTCGGGGTCGGCGGCGCGCATGGCGGTCATCATCGCGTCCGAGAAGACGACGCCCCAGCCGAACGTGTCATAGGGCTTGTTGCGCTCGATCACGGTGACCGCGTGCTGGGCCCATGCCTTCTTCATGAGCAACCCGAAGTAGAGGCCGGCCGGGCCGCCGCCGATACAGACAATGCGCATCTTGACTTCGTCTCCGCGCGTTTATCCCGCGAGCATTTTCGCCAGCATATAGCCGGAGCCGGCGCCCGTCCCCGCGCCCGGCCAGGTCGCCGCGCCGCAGAGATAAAGCCTTGGCGTTGGCGTCGCATAGCGAGAATAGCCGGCAACCGGCCGGAAGAAGAAGTTCTGATCGAGATGGTGGCTCCCGGTCAGATTGTCGCCGCCGATCAGGCACGGGTTCTCGTGCTCGAGGTCGCGCGGCGACCATACCGAGCGCGCAAGGATTTTGCCCCGCAGGCCCGGCGCATAGGTTTCGAGAAGGTCGAGCACACGTTCGGCGTAGGGCGCCTTGGCGGCGTCCCATGCGGTCGCCGAAATGCGGCCGAGCGCATCGCCGGCGATCGCCGCAGGCAAGACCCGAACCTGGACCCACAGCACATGCTTTCCCGGCGGCGCCCGGGTCGGATCGATCGCGGTCGGCTGGCCGACGACCAGGACCGGCTCCGCCGGAAGGAGGCCAGCCGCGGCCTCGGCGAAGGCGCGGCTCATCATGGCGAGATCCGGCGCAACATGGACATAGGCGAAGCGCTTGAGCTCCTCTCCGGCGAGCCAGTCGGGCAGCGACTCGAGCGCCAGGTGGATCATCATCGTGCCGGGGCCGGAGCGGATGCGGGCGACCTTGTCATCGAACGCCTTGCGCTTCGGATCGGGGTCCATGAACCGGCCGAACACAATTCTGGGATCGAGGTTTGCGATCACCGCCTTCCTCGCGGCGATCCTCGTCCCGTCCTCGAGCTTGACCCCCGTCGCGCCGCTTGCGTCGGTCTCGATCCTCGCGACCGGCGACTTCAGCCTGATCTCGCCGCCCTTCGCCTCGATGAGCCCGGCCATCGCCCGAATGATGACGTCGGCGCCGCCTGCGCCGATCACCATGCCGAAGCTCTGGTCCGCCATCGATTCGAGATAGGGGAAAAGCGCGCCGCCAGCGACATCGGGCGGAAAATCGAGATGCATGCCCCAGGCAGCCATCGTCGCCTTGACCTTCGGCTCTTCGAAATGCGCGTCCAGGAAGTCGCGCGGACTCGCGAGCAGGAGACGTCCGAGATCGAGGAGCCCTGAGACACCCTTCGCTCGCCATGCGGACCACAGAACGCGCGCGGCGGCGAAAGAGGGCATCGGCGAACCAAGCAGGCCGAAGAT
>DATNBG010000334.1:0-8616 GCA_035572075.1 Roseiarcus sp.
TTACGCTGGGATTCTCCGCGGCCATTCGCCCGATTTCGTGATGTTCGACGTTCCGCCGCCGTTCAGGAGCGTTGGGCTTGAGGCTTACAGGAAGACCTGGGACCTGTTCTTTTCCTGGTCGAGCGAGCCGGTCCCCTTTGAGATTCAAGAGATGGACGTCACGGCCGGCGCCGATGTCGCCTTCGCGGTCGTGACAATGCGTTGCGCCGGGCCGAATTCCGATGGCAAGCCCGAGCCGCTCGATTTTCGTCTGACCGTGTGCCTGAAGAAGATAGACGGGCGATGGATGATCGTGCACGAGCATCACTCGGTTCCAGCGACAGAGTAGCGCCCCGGCGTTGTTCGCTCACAGCTTCATGAGTTCCGCCGCCGCCTGCGCGGCGAGCATGGCGTTGTTCCTGATCAGCGCGATATTGGCGGCGAGGCTTTGCCCGCCGGTGAGCTCGACCACGCGCTGAAGCAGGAACGGGGTCGCCTCCTTCTTGCCCACCCCTTGCGCCTTGGCCTCCTTGACCGCTTCGGCGATCCGCCCCTCGATCGCGGCCTCCTCGAGCGCGTGCTCGGCGGGAACGGGATTGGCGATCAGAAGCCCGCCGGGGCCGATGTCGCGCTGAAGGCGGATCATGCGGGCGAGATCGTGCAGGCCGTCGCAGCGATGCTCGAGCTTGAAGCCGGAGGAGCGGGCGTAGAAGGCCGGGAACTCGTCGGTGCGGTAGCCGACCACCGCGACCCCCTGCGTCTCCAGGAATTCGAGGGTCTTGCCGATGTCGAGGATCGACTTCGCGCCGGCGCACACCACCGCCACTCGGGTGCGCGAAAGCTCGACCAGATCGGCCGAGATGTCGAACGTTTCCTCGGCGCCGCGATGCACGCCGCCGATGCCGCCGGTGGCGAAGATTTCGATGCCCGCGAGGGAGGCGATGAACATGGTCGCCGCAACCGTCGTGCCCGCCGAGCCGCGGCGCGCGGCGACGGCGGAGAGATCGCGCCGCGAGGCCTTCACCACGCCGCCCGAGAGCCGGCCGAGCCGGTCGATCTCATCCCCTCTGAGGCCGACCCGGAAGCGCCCGTCAAGGACCGCGATCGTCGCCGGACAAGCCCCCATCTCGCGCACCGCCTCCTCGACCGAGCGGGCGGTCTCGACATTGGAGGGATAGGGCATGCCATGGGTGATGATCGTCGATTCGAGCGCGACGACCGGCTTCTTGGCCGAGCGCGCCTCGGCGATCTCGGGGGAAAAATCGAGGAGATCGCTCATCGCCCATCACTTTTCCGGCGGACGGCCATGGACGGCCCCTGATCAGAATTGCCCGCCAAAATTATCGGCAATGCCCCTTCATGATCAATGGCCGGGTCTTTTTGGCGTTGAGCGCTCCTCAAATCGGGCCTGGCTCGTTGACACGCTGGGACGAGTGTCCTAAACCCATCTAGGACGAATGTCCTAGGCGCCTCGTCGGGGGCGCCGACGGCCTTCGAGGCGGGCGCTCGACATTGGGAAAGTAGGCGTCATGGGCGCAATCGAGACGCGCCGGCAGATCGTCGAGGCTGCCGACAGGCTCTTCTACGAGCGCGGCTTCGAGGCGACGTCCTTCGCCGACATCGCCGCGGAAGTTAAGCTTTCGCGCGGCAACTTCTACTATCATTTCAAAACGAAGGACGAGATTCTCCGCGCCGTGATCGCGCTGCGGCTCAGGAATACGGAGGCCGCGCTGGAGGCCTGGGAAAACGAGGCGGGCGCGGCCGAGGAGCGGATAAGGCGCTTCATCCATATTCTCATCATGAACCGGTCGAAGATCATGGCGTATGGCTGCCCAACCGGCACGCTCTCGAATGAACTGGCCAAGCTCGAGCACATCGCCAAGGACGAGGCCGTCGAGATCTTCAGCCTGTTCCGCGATTGGCTCGGCCGCCAGTTCGCGGCGCTTGGCCGCAAGGCCGACGCGGATGCGCTCGCCCTGCACGTCTTGATGCGAAGCCAGGGCGTCGCGACCCTCGCCGCCGCGTTCCGAGAGGAGGACTTCATCCGCCGCGAGGTCGCCGACATGAACGCATGGCTCGACGCGCAGACTCCCGGCAGGGCGGCCCGCCCTCGACCCGTTTCTCGCGGCGCCGCCTGATGGAGCTTCCGATGTTCGTCATAACTCTCAGATTTGCCGACAAGGCGAAAGCGCCCAAGTTCGTCGAGGGGCACAAATCCTGGATCAATCGCGGCTTCGACGACGGCGTGTTTCTGCTCGCCGGCAATCTTCAACCGAATGCGGGCGGCGCCATTCTCGCTTACAACGCCGCGCGCGCCGATCTCGAAGCGCGCGTCAGGGAAGATCCGTTCGTCGCGGAGGGCGTGGTCGCCGCCGACATTCTCGAAATCGCGCCGGGCCGCGCGGATGAACGATTCGCGTTTCTGAAAGCATAAGCGATGAACGCGACGATTCCCGGTCCGGACGGACAATTGCGTTGCCGGTGGTGCGCGGCGGCGCCTGAGTTTCTCGCCTATCACGACAACGAATGGGGCTTCCCGGTCGATGACGATCGCCGTCTGTTCGAGAAGCTGAGCCTCGAAGGCTTCCAGTCGGGCCTAAGCTGGCGGACCATCCTGGCCAAGCGAGAGAACTTTCGCGCCGCCTTTCATGCCTTCGACTTCGATCGGGTCGCCCGCTTCACCGACGCCGACATCGAGCGTCTCATGAAGGACGAAGGCATCGTCCGCCATCGCGGCAAGATCACGGCCGTCATCAACAATGCGAGGCGGGCGCGGGAGCTGGCGAGGCGCGAAGGCTCGCTTGCCGCCTACGTCTGGCGCTTTGAGCCGAAGCCGGAGGAACTCGCCACGCCGCAGGTCGCCTCGACCTCGCCGGCGTCGATCGCTTTGTCAAAAGACTTGAAGAGGCGCGGCTGGGCCTTTGTCGGACCGACGACCGTCCACGCTTTCATGCAGGCCATGGGCCTCATCAACGACCATGCCGAAGGGTGCGTCGCGCGCGTGCGGGCCGCCCGCGCGAGAGAGGCCTTCCGGGCGCCAAGATAGGGCGCCGGACCGCAATCGGAACGCCGGCTCATTCACGCTTTTCCAGCCGGGAACGGAACGGGCGGGATATGCGACCCGCCGAATTCGCGCTAGGCTCGCGCTCGCAAAAGCGCGGATGAGTCCTTGGTCGATGGACGACAAGCCCGACACCGTTCCCGCAATTCCGGACCTCGCCGCGGCGATCCGGCAGGCGCGTGTCGAGAACGCCGAGCGCGCCGAGGCGATCGCGGATTTGCGCGAGCTGGAAATGGGGCGCCTGAGGGCGCTCGAGAGCGCGCTCAAGCCGGTCGTCGACCAGGCGCCGCCGGACGTCGACCTGTTCGACCTGGCGCTGGCGCCGGGCGACCACCCGCGTCTTTTCGTCGACATGATCGCCTTCGTCGACATGGGGCACGACAGGCGCACGTATCGCTTTCATCAGGACACTCGCCATGGCCGGGTGCTGATCGCTGAAAGCCAGTCGGCCGACGCGATCGCCGTCGCCGTCGCCGATTATGTCGCGCGCCGTCTGGTCGAGCGCGAACGGGCGCTGGCCGCCGACTGGCGGGTGGATGGCGCGCCGCCGCCGCGACCACAGACGGACGCCAACGGGCCGCGCGCCTGGCCGAGCGCCAAGCCGCGCCCGCTTGGCGCGCCGCCGGCCGGTGGGACCGAGGCGCCCGCGGCCTTGAGCAGCGAGCCGAGGGCTCCGCCCCGGCGCGGGTTCGCTCAGCGCCTCGGCGAAGCCTTGGGCCTGTTCTTGATGATCGTGGGGGCGATCACGCTCGCGCTCTCGATCGGGATTGGCGCCGATTTCGCGTGGACCGGCCGCCTGCGCGATGTCTGGGCCCATTGGATCGGCGCGCCGCCGTTCTAGTGCAAATTGCATTTGGGTCGAACCGCGATCCTCATTGCGAGGAGCGGAGCGACGAAGCAATCCAGGAGTCATCGGGCGCCCTACGGCCTCCTGGATCGCCGCGCCCCTTCGGGGCTCGCGATGACGATTCCACCCGGGAGCAGGGCGCCTGGCGCCGAGCCGCGCTCTATTGCGCCGGCGCTCCATTGGGTCTGGGCAGGGTGAGCTCCACCGACCGCTCGCCCTTTTCGACGAGGATCGAGCGCAAGCCGATTCCTCGCACCCGCCAGCCGTCATTCTGTTGCCCAAGGCGGAGCCGTGAGATCGCTTCGGCGTTCGAGCCTTGAAGCATGGCGAGGCTCGCCCCCCGGCTGACGATCGTCCCGATCAGAGTGAGCGACGGCTGCTCGGGGGGAGGAGGCGCAAGGACTTCCCGCTTGGGCGGCGGAGCGGCCGGCAGGGCGACGACAGGAGGCCGGCGCGAAGCGGAGAAGAGCGGCCGTTCGCGCGTCGCGGTCAGCGCGGTCAGCGGAATCGCCCACAACGGATTGCCGTTTCGCAACGTCGCATTGGGACCGACCGTCAGGCTCGCCGGAGAGGGATGAGCGCTCGCCACGCCGTTCCCTTCGGCGCCGGGCGACCCAGCGTCGACCGGAGGCCTGAAATCGGCGTGCTCCCCGATCGGGTCCGCCGCCGCTCGCACCGTAAGCGCGCAGCCAATCGCGACAATGGCCGCGAACCGCCGCATCAGTCCGCCGGCTGCCATTGCCCAACGACCCCGACCGTCATTCGCATGCGCCCGCTCTCGGATTCGCCAAAAAACTCAGGAGACTGGATCGAAAGCTTATCCACGAACAAGTATGGCATTCCTTCCTCGATGTCGTAAAGGACCGTCTGCACCCCTGGCTGGCTGACCTCCATGCTGGCGGTCAGACCGACGAAGCCGTTCTTGGCGTCGGGGCCGTCGAGTTCGACTTGCGACGACATCAGCGCGCCGCCTGCTTTCGCAACCGCCTGCTCGACGCGCTGCTGGAGCGCCGCGCCCGCGATGGTTATCGTTTTGCCGTCGAGAAACGGCGAACCGCTCGGGCCAGCGTTCGAGGCGATTGACGCCGGCGAGCCCGGTCGCGACCGCTCGGACACCTGGTCAAGCCGCATCTGCGCCGCTGCGATCTCCGCGTCCTTGTCGCGGAGATCCGCGACGATGAAGAGCGCAACCGCCAAAAAGACGATCACGGCGCCGGCGTAGGCGCCGACCGCCAAGGCCTGGCGCCGGTCTATGTCCGGGATTCGCATCAATTCGTCACCGCGAATGAAGGTTCGATATGCGCCTCGATGTGAAAACTCTCCCCGCCGCTTGGCCCCCGCACCGTCGGCGAGAAAAACCTGGCCTTGGAGAACCGCCGCGACTGCTCGATCAGCCGGATGAGCGCAGCCGCGCTCGTGGCCGAGCCGGCGATCTGCACCTTGCCGCCCTCGATGCGCAACTCGGTCAGGTGCGCGTCATCGGGCAGGGTCTTCGATAGCGCCTCGAGAACCATGACCGCGGAAGGCGTCGTCCATTTCCGGGCCTGCAAGGCCTTGAGCGCCTCTTCCGCAGCGGGCCCACGCCGATGCATGAGTTCCGAGCGGCGCTCGGCGATCTGGTTCTGAAGATCGGCCAGCCGGGCGTCACGGCCGCTTCCGGCGACCAACCAGACGCCCAGGCTGACCGCGAAGAGGAGACCGGAAAGGGCGAGGCCCGCGACGAGGCCCCTCCGCAATCTCTGTCCCCCGTTTTGGCCGCCAATATCCTGGGCGAAGACCGGAATGACAAGCGCTTCCCCCTCGGCGGCGCGCGTCGACATGCGGACCTGAGCGGCCCGGGCGGCAATCGCCGCGCTCGCGATCGGAGCGACCAGCGATCGCGCCGTAGCCGCCACAGTGATGGAGAATTGTCCGGCGCCCGCGTCGGCCGGGTCGCTCCATCCGAACGCCGCTTCATTGGCGGACCAGGGCGTCAGACGATCGATCTGGGAGCGGACGACGCCGTCGAGAAACTGACGCGCGCCCTCGGGCAGTTCGAGCGACCGGAAAACGAAGTGCGACGGCGCGAGCCTGACGTCGACCGAGCTTCGGGCGAGAGCCTGACGCACCGCAGGAGAGATCGGATCGGCGATTCCGCCCTCGTCGATGCGCAACGACGGCCCGTTCTCCCGTTCCGCCTCCTTCTTGCGCATGTCCATAACGAGAAACGAGCCGTCCGCCTGCTCAACGAGCTCGACTCCGTGGCTGCGCCGGAGCGTCGCGCCAAGGCGCGCCAGGCCCGCGGCGACGTCGTCGATAAAGGTCGACGCGCGGGTGAGAAGCGAAGCCCAAACGGTCACGGGCGATCCTTACGCAGAGTGCATCGGACCATCGAAATCGTCCCGCCAATACAGCAATTCATAGGGCTCGTCGCCTTGATCCTTGGCGCTTTGGTTCTTGGCGTTCTGGTTCCCGGCGTCTTGATCGCTGGCGTTCTGGTCCTTGGCGCTCGAGTCCTTGGCGTTCGAGTCCTTGAGGCCTTTGTCTTTGTCGTCCTTGTCGTTGAGGCGAAAGACGACCTCGGCGTGGACGCGCCTGCCATTGTCGAATGCGACCGAGATTGAGGCCCGGAATACTTTCGATTTGTCGGCTGTGGCGCGCGCCTTCGCCGGCCCGAGCAGCTCCAGCAACGCCTTCCCGTCGCCAGGATCGCTGGCCCGCGCGTTCAAGACCGCGCCAAGGATTTTGGGCGTCATTTCCGGGAAAGCGGAGAGCACCGTCGGGTCCGCGGTGAAGACGTCGACTTCCGCTCGGCCGTTGAACACGGTCACATACGGCAGGACGCGATCAACCACCGCGAGCGGAATCCCGGGGAGAAGGCTGAGTTCGAGCGCGCTGTCGAATGGGGCGTGGCGCGGCGGGTAAGGCATGTTCTCTTCGCTGTAAAGCTTGTCCTCCTTGGCGGCCTTGTCCTCCGAGCCGCCAGCGCCCGGGAGGTTGGCGTCAGCCGCCGCCGGGTTTGCATTGGCGCCTGCCGCCTTTGCATTTCCGTTGGCGCCCGCCTGGTTTGCGCCGGCGCCCGCCCCGTTGGCGCCGGCGTTCCCCGCGTTGGCATCGGCGCTCGCCTTGGCCTTCGTGCGCCATCCGACCACGCGTTCAGCGAAATTTTTCGCCCGCGAGGAATCGACGCCGACCGCGGTGAACAGCCCGGCCAGCAAGTCGGCGGGAGCGGCGTTGAGATCGATCCTCGCCGCCTCGGAGCGAAAGCGAACCGCGACGTTGGTGCGCCCCACGCGCATGTCGAAGCCGCCGCGGGCGGGTCTCGCCTTTTCGGGGAGCGCGAGTTGGCGGAAGACCGCCATTTCGACGCCGGCCCGAATCGACGCCCCCGCCTGCACGCGGTCGTCGGCCACCCGCGACGCGTAGGCGGTATTGACGGTGTAGGAAGAATAGATCGTGGCAAGCGTCGCAAGAGCGGCCAGGATCCAGAGCACCGCCACGAGGACGAAGCCGGCCTCGGCGCGCGTCGCGGATCGGGGCGCCGATGTCACGAACACCCTCATTGCTGCTTAGGCTCCCCGCCCGGGGCCGCCGCATTCGCTTGCGCCTCAGACTTGGGCGCGGCCGGCGCGGTCACTCTGATGCGGGCCACGGTCGACGCCGCCAGCACCCGATTGGCGATTGCGTCCCTGACCGAGATCCGCACCGCCTCGGGCAGCTGCTGCCGGCCTTTCCAGGTCGGAAGCCAAAGACGGTCCGGTCCTGCATAGGAGAACGTAATGCGGAACGGCGTGCGAACGAGGGTGACAGGATCGCCGAAGGCGATAGGCTTCGGCTTGGCGCTCGGCGCCGCCGGCGCGAAGCGCGCGCGCGTGCGCACCAGCGCAAGGCCGCGAGTCTCCTTGGTCTCCGCCAGACGCACGATTTCCAGATGAGGATAGGCGTCCGGGCCGATCGCCGATCGAACGAACATGACGGACGAAGCGTCGCCTTCAAACAACGGGGTCGGGGCGCCGGCCGAGGGCGTCACATACTCGGCCGAGGACAGGTCGTCGACGATCCGCTCAAGACCGATGCCGAGCAGGTCCGCGCGCTGCAGATCGACAAAGCCTCGCCGCCAGTTGGGCAGCCACTGCCCGGCGACCATTGACAGCGCCACGATAATGGTCGCGGTCAACGCCAGCGTCGCCATCGCCTCGATCAGCGAGAAGCCGGCGACGGGCGAATCGGAATTCGCTCGCTTCATTTGGCGGCCTGCCGCCGCAGACGGACCGTGTCGACTTTCACGATCGCGCCCGACGGGGATCGTATCGACACCTCGATGCGTTGCGGAATCCAGAGCGTATCGCCAACCACGGCGGGCGCGCCGATGAGCGTTGAATCGATCCGCCAATCGTGGGCGTCGAGGACGCCCGTGAGACGCCCGACAGGAAGCGCCTCGCGGGAGGGCATGCCGGCCATGACCTTGCGAGCTGTTTCGATCTCCGCGAGATGGCGCTCGGTATAAAGCCCGGCATGCAAGCTGGTGCTTCCCAATGTCCCGATCGCCGCAAGCCCGGCGCTCATGACCGCGAGCGCCGCCAGCGCCTCGATCAGGGTGAAGCCGGCCGCTCCGCGCTCCTCAGGATTTGCCGGTTGGGACAATTTCGACGCCTCCGGTCAACCAGTTGACTCGAATCTGATATCCGACGCCGTTCCGTGCGATGGCGATAACGCCTCCGCACGACTCGCCGCTCGGAAAGAAATCGAT
>DATNBG010000335.1:0-2732 GCA_035572075.1 Roseiarcus sp.
GTTGTGCCGGTCAGACCGTGTCCGGGCTCGATTTGGGTCGCCCCGGCTTCGGCGAGCGAGGCGAGGGTCGACGAAGAGGTCGTTCCGGGCGCGTTGATCTCGATGTTCCGCCTGCCTGATCGCGCGAGCGCCTCCGCGGTCTTGCGCAGCGTCTGTAAGTTTGGCGTCGGCCTCACTTTGCGGCTGACGGGGTCGAACAAGAGCGCCGGAAACGTCGTGATCCCGGCGAAGCGGGCGCCGTCGATCCGGTCGAGAGCGTCGGCCACGGCAGCCATTTCGGACGCCGGGAAGCCGCCTTCGTGTCCGCGATAGAATTGGTCGCCCTGAGCGCGAATGCGCGCGAGCAACGGCTGGCGACGGTTCCGCTTCCGGGCGGCGGCGCCCGCCTCGTTCGCTTTCTCAAGATTGAAGACTGTCCAATAGTCGGGCTCGAACGAAGCGGCCATGTCTGCTTCGCGCCTCGGAACCTGAGAGAGATGACCAATATGGCCAACCGGCAATCCCGCCCGATGGACGGCTCGGGCGCATGCCATGTCGACCGCGACCGCCTTGCCGATGCCGCCGCGCCGGACCGCTGCGCAGAAGGAGGCGTTTCGCCCCATTTGCTTGGTCATCGCAAAGGTCGTGAGAGAGAGCCGCTTCGCCGCGTCCGCAATCACTCGCGCGTTGTCCTCGACCGCGCCGAGGTCGATGACATAGGCGTTGGCCGGAAGTTTGCCGGCCTGATGCAGCGCGATCGCCTGCTCGATGAGGACCGGATTGCGGCGGCGCAGCGCGTCGAGGAACATGAAACGGCTCCCTGTCAGCGATGGGGATCGCGCAGGGTGAGCGCGACCGCGATGAGGATGATCGCGCCCCGCGCGACCATCTGATCCGAGGGCTGATAGCCCATCAGGATGAGGCCGTTGTTGAGCATCCCCATGAGCCACGATCCGATCAATGCGCCGAAGATCGATCCGACCCCGCCGGTGAGCCGGGTGCCGCCGACGATGACGGCCGCGATCACGGTCAACAGATCCGCTTCGCCGAGCGTATAGCTCGCCCCGTTGATGCGCCCGGCGTAGAGGAGGCCGGCGAGCGCGGCAAGCACGCCGCTCATCAGCATCACCACGAATCGCAGGCGAAGGACCTTGATGCCGCTGGCGCGAGACGCTTCGGCGCTGTCGCCAATGGCGTGGACATGCGCGCCGAAGCGCGTGTCGCGAAAGACGAAATAGCCGATCGCGACCGAGGCGGCCGTCCAGAGAACGAGCGACGGCGCGCCCATGAAAGCGCCCGATCCGAAGAGACCGTTGAACGCGCCGTTCTCGATCGAAACCGACTGGAGATTGGTGAGGCGTCGCGCGACGCCGCCAAAAACCCCCATCGTTCCGAGCGTGACGAGAAACGACGGCAGCCCGCCATAGGCGACCATCGCGCCGTTGAGCGCGCCGATCGCCGCGCCCGCCCCGAGGCCGGCGGCAACCCCGGCCGGCCACGGCCAAGCGCGGAGCGCCATCGCGGCAAGCAGGGCGGAAACCGCGACGGTCGAGCCGATCGAAAGGTCGATTTCGCCCGCGGTCAGGACGAACACGGTTCCGACCGCCATCACCGTCACCGGCGTCGTTTGCTCGATGATGGCGATGAGATTCGCGGGGCTGGCGAAGCCGTCGTTGCGCAGAATGATCGAGAAAGCGGCGAGGATCGCGAGAAAGCCGAGGTAAATGACATACCGGCTTGGCGGCAGCGAGACCAAGAAACCATCCTCCCCTCGCCATCGCCAGGCCGGGAGGGCCGGGCGATGAGGCGCTGTCAGCCCCGGCCGGAGGGCGCAGGCGCGAGCCGGCGCCGCTCACCCGGGAGCCGGATGTCGAAAGCCGCTATTTCAGCGCGTCGAGGACCGCTCTTGGCGCCTCGCGGTGCAGCGATTCCTGCCAGCCCTGCGCGACATTGTCCTTCGTCACGGTCAGAGCCGGCACGACGATGAAGGGGGGCGCCGCCTTGTCGATGAGGCCGTATCCCGCGGCCGTCGCCATGGTGCGGCCAATCTCATAAGCCTTGTCCGCCACGATCGCGACGACGTTGCCGCCCCGGACCATGTCGAGCGCGATCGGCTCCGAAAGGTCGAGCGTCACGATCTTTGCGTGCTTGTTTCCGGCCGCGCGCAATGCGGCGAGGACGCCCTCCGCCGGTTCGGCCCAGGGGACATAGATTCCGTCGAGATCGGGATGCTTGAGCAGCATCGCCTGCGCGATGTCCTGGGTCCGCGCCGGATCGGCGATGCCCTGCTGGACCACGATGTGGATGTCCGGGTAGTCGGCCTCGATCGTCGCCTTGAAGGCGTTGTCGCGCTGATTGGTCACATAGTAATGGGCGTCGTGATACATCCACGCGATCTTGCCCTTTTTCCCGATCGCCGCCGCCAGTGCGTCCGCGGCGCGCTTGCCCATCTGGAAGAGGTCGTCGGTGACGATCGCCACATAGTTCTTGCCCTGAACAAAACCATTCGGCTTGTTCGACAAGAGAACGATCTTGACGCCGGCCGCGACCGCCGGCTTGAACGCCTCGGCGGAGGTGACGGGATCGAGCGGCAGCGCCAAAATCGCGCTCGGCTTCTTCGCCAGGATCGTCTGGATATCGTTCATCTGCTTGGCGGCGCTGAAGCCGGCGTCGGTCTGCGCGACGACCGGGATGGCGAGCCGGTTGAATTCGTCCGTCGCGCCCGCGGTGACCGCGTTCACGAAATCGGATGA
>DATNBG010000336.1:0-2962 GCA_035572075.1 Roseiarcus sp.
TCAACCGCTTCGGCTTCAACAACGAGGGGTTCGAGCGGGCCCGCGTCCGGCTCGAGCGGCGGCCGCCCGGCGTGATCGGCGTCAACGTCGGCGCGGGCAAGGACGCGGCCGACCGGGTCGCCGACTATGCGCTCGGGGTCAAGACCTTTGCGCCGCTCGCGGACTACCTGACCCTCAACGTCTCTTCGCCCAACACGCCCGGCCTGCGCGACCTGCAGCGGCGCGACGCGCTTGACGATCTCGTCGCCCGCGTCGTCGCGGCGCGCGACGAGATCGAGCCGCGCCGGCCGCTCCTTCTCAAGATCGCGCCCGATCTCGACGCCCGCGGCCTCGAGGACATTGTCGCGGTCGCGCTGAGCCGCCGGATCGACGGCCTCATCGTGTCCAACACCACGCTCGCGCGGCCTGCCTCGTTGACCTCGAGGAACCGAGGCGAAAGCGGCGGCCTGTCGGGGCGCCCGCTGTTCGAGCCGTCGACGCGCCTCCTGGCCCGGACCTATCTCCTGACCCGAGGCGCGACGCCGCTCATCGGCTGCGGCGGGGTCGAGGACGCCCGAACCGCGCTCGCCAAGATCGAGGCGGGCGCGAACCTCGTCCAGCTTTACACCGCGCTCGCGCTCAAAGGCGCCGGCGTCGTTGCGGAGATCCTCGAGGGCCTGGCCCACGCGGTCGAGGCGCGCGGCCTCGGGCGGATCGGCGATCTCACCGGCGCCCGCGCCGGCGAATGGGCCGGGCGGGAGAGGGGAAACGCCAGCGAGCGGGCGGAAGGTTAATCCCACGGTTTCGGTGGGCTCGCCGCCTTGAGGGCGGCGGCGCAATTCGCGAGTCCGAATCAAGCCTTCTCAAGGGCTTGCGGCGCCAATTTCGATTCTCTGGTCCTCCAGTCCTCCGCAACTGCCAAGCCCCTCTTCGGCCGGTTCTTGTGTCCGCGAAATGTCATCCTCGCGAAGCTGGCGCGCGATCAGACCGGGACCCCGCCCGCTCGAACCGCCGCGTGAGCGGGGCTTCGCGCACCCGCCTGACGGACCCGTCGAGGCGCCGCCCTAAGCCCGCGCCTTGGCTTTATCCATTTCGCATCCTTTCTCCCTACCCGGGACGTCGTCGGTGATTGGAAAACATATTACCACGTTTTCTGATTTTGTCAACGATTTGGTGAGTTTTTTTAGACGCCCGGCGATACGGCGGCCAAGGCTCGGCTCCCTCGCCGCCAAGAGCGACGAGGGCGGCGATGAGCTATCGCCTCCTGGCGCGAAGCCCTCGTTCGGGTTCGCTCCGCCCACGAAGTCCGCGTTCGATATATTCCCGGATCAGCCGCTGCGCCGGAATCCCTTCTTTCGTCGCTCGGGCGCGCACCGCCTCGAGCAGACGGCCGGGCAGCCTGAGGTGGATTGACGCGTCCTTGGCGAACCGTTCGTAGCGCGCGAACCATTCGTCGCGAGGCAGCGCCCCCGCAGCAAGATCGTACTCGTCGAGGTCGGCCGTTTCCAGGAACGCCTCTAATGTCTCGTCGCTATCGAATTTCGGGAACGGCTTCTTCACTGGCCCTAGCTCCGATGCCTGTAGCGGGCGCTGATCGGACGAACGTGGAGTTCGCCATTTTTCTCGCGCATGGTGAAGACCACGAACAAAGGACGGCCCTCGGAATTGCTGCCAATCGCGCGAAACCGCGTCTCCCCCTCGTAGGGATCGCCCGCGATGAGTGTCCGCGGATCGTCAATCAGGGCTTCGATTTCATGCAGCGGAACGCGACCGGCGCATTTTTTCCGATTGCCGTCGTCCCAATCGAACCTGCTCATGTGTACACAAATCGGAACACTTGAGTCAACGCAAATCGGCGCTGGCTCAAAACCGGCCGCGCCTCATCGCCACATCGCCCGCATGCGCGCCTGAAGATCGACCCGCGGGCCGTCGGGCGCCGCGCTGAGCGGCGCGGGCTCGGCCTCGGGCCAGGTTGAGCGGTCGAAATGCCTGAGCAGCGAAGGCGGGATGAAGCGGGTGCGGCTCGCATAGACGCTGCGGTCGCCGGCCCTCGGCTGTCCGTGGACATAGAAGCGCTGCGGAACGATCAGCGCGAGTTCGTCCTTCGCCCGGGTCATCGCGACATAGAGGAGGCGGCGCTCCTCTTCGATCTCCTCCGACGAGCCCGTGGCGAGGTCAGAGGGAATGCAGCCGTCGACGCAATTCAGCACGAACACGGAGCGCCATTCCTGCCCCTTAGCCGAATGGATGGTGGAGAGGATGAAATAGTCCTCGTCGCGGTGCGGCGGTCCCGATTCGTCGCTGGTCGTCTCCGGCGGATCGAGCGCAAGCTCGCTTAAGAAACGCTCGCGCGAGGGATAGGAGGCTGCGATGCGTTCGAGCGCCTCGAGGTCGTTCAGACGCACGCGCGCGTCGTCGTAGCGCGCCTCGATCAGCGGCGAGAGCCAGCCGACCGCGTCGGCGATCTCCGCCGGCCATGGCGCGGCGCGCGCGGCGAGGCGGCGCATGAGGCCGGCGAAGGCCGGAAAGCCGGCGCGCGCCCTCGCGGGCGGCGCGAGCGCGGCCATCGCCGCGAAGCCGTCGCCGGCGCCGGCGGCGGCAACGATGGTCTCGGCAATCTTCGGCCCGATTCCGGGCAAGAGCCTGGCGACACGGAAACCGGCGATCCGATCGCGCGGATTCTCGGCGAAGCGCAAGAGCGCGACCGCGTCCTTGACATGGGCGGCGTCGAGAAACTTGAGGCCGCCGTATTTGACGAACGGCACATTGCGGCGCGTGAGCTCGAGTTCGAGCGCGGCGCTATGATGGGAGGCGCGGAACAGCGCCGCCTGGGCCTTGAGGGACGCGCCCGCCTCCCGGTTGGCGAGCACGCGGGTCGCGACAAAGCGGGCCTGTTCGGAATCGTCGGCGACGGTGACGAGCTGGGGAAGGGGCCCATGCGCCCGCTCGGTGCGCAGGGTCTTGGCGAAGCGTTCGGGGGCGA
>DATNBG010000337.1:0-2431 GCA_035572075.1 Roseiarcus sp.
TCCTTCATCGCGGTCGAGGGCGGCGTGGGGCTGGAGAATTCGCTGAGCCCGCTCAGGATCTGGCGCGCGGCCGGCGTCAGGCTGATGACGCTCTGCCACAATGAAAGCCTGGACTGGGTCGATTCCGCTACCGACGCGCCGCGCAACGGCGGCCTCAACGCCTTCGGGCGGGCGGTCATCGGCGAGCTCAACCGGCTCGGAATCGTGATCGATCTCGCGCACGCGTCCCACGACGCCATGCGCCGCGTCCTTGACGTCACCGAAGCGCCGGTGGCGCTCTCGCATTCCAACGCCTATTCGCTGTGCGATCATCCGCGCAATGCGCCCGACGACGTCCTCAAGCGCCTCAGGGCGAACGGCGGCCTGGTGATGGCGACATTCGTGCCCGGTTTCGTGTCGCAACGCTTGCGCGACTGGCTGCGCCAATCGCGGGACGGTTACGGCAAGGCGCCGCTCGCGGCCGATCCCAAGGCGCAGTTGGCCGAACTCGAGGCCAAGCACGGCGCGGCGCCGAAGGCGAGCCTCGGCGAGGTCGCCGACCACATCGTGCGCCTGGTCGAGACCGCCGGCCTCGATCATGTTGGAATCGGGTCGGACTATTTCGGCGGGGCCTCGCCGGTCGGGCTCGAGGACGTGAGCCGATTCCCCCACTTGTTCGCGGAGTTGGTGCGCCGCGGCTTCTCCGGGCGCGACCTCGAGAAAATGTCGTCGAGGAACATGCTGCGAGTCCTCAGGCGGGTCGAGACGGTTGGCAAGGCCCTTCGCAAGGCCAGGGCGCCGGCGATCGGCCGACTCGAGGACTTTCCGGGGCCGTGAGGCCGAGGCCAGGCCGTTGGCGAAGGCGATCCTTGCGCCGCGGCCCGCGGCAAACATTTGGCCGCAAGTTTCGGCCTGTCGGCGCGCCCGATTGAGACTACAAGACCGGCCCATCGACACTACATAGATGGAAACTCGGCGTCTTTCTTTGCCGCGCCGGCGGGGATTGAACATGGCCGATCGACCGGCCGGCCGAAGAATCAAGGAATCAACACGATGGCTGACGCGCAAGCGCTGTTTGGACTTTTGCGGCAGACCGCCGATCCCAAGGTGGTCGAGGCCTTGAAGACATCGGTTGACGCGGACCCTGACCGGGCGCTCAACCGGATCAACCCGCTCGCCTACGCCAAGGCGCACGGGCTCGACGAGGAAGCAACCATCGGCGGCCTTGTCCATGCCGCGCGGCTCGGGTTGTTCGACATGGCGTGGAACATGCTCTGCCCGGGATGCGGCGGCGTGCTGGAAAGCGGCGTGGCGCTTAAGACCCTCAATTCCGATCACTATTATTGCTCATTCTGCGCTGCGGATTGCGAACCGACGCTCGACAAGCAGGTCGAGGTCACCTTCACCGTCAATCCCCGGATTCGCCGCATCGCCGCGCACGATCCGGATTCGCTCCCCTATGCCGAGTACATGCGCCAGATCTTCTGGAGTTCGAGCAGCGAGTTCCCGGACGACGTTGAAAGCGCCATCCAAAAGGTGACGCTCGATACAATGGAGCTGGGGCCGGGCGAAAAGGCGGCGATGTCGCTCAACTTTCCGAAGGGATTCGCGATCGTTTTCGAGCCAGTCACCCACTCGTCGCTCTTTCTGGAAGTCGACGGCGAGGAGACGCGGGAGCGGCGCAACCTGTCGATGGTCTTCGCCGACTCGCACACGCATAGCGGCACGCTCAAGCTCCAGCCCGGCCCGGCGCGCATCTCGTTCGAAAACAAGGCGGCTCGCCGGACAATGCCGGGAATCTGGCTGCACAGCGCGGAGCTGGAACACATCTATACCCGCCGCCCCTTCCTGACCGCGACCCGACTCCTCAGCAACCAGGCGTTCCGCGATCTCTATCGCAGCGGGACGTTCGATCCCGAGCAGCGGTTCAAGATCACCAGCCTGACGATCCTGTTCACCGATCTGAGAGGCTCGACCGCGCTCTATGACCGGATCGGGGATCTCGCCGCCTTCGATCTCGTGCGCAGCCATTTCGGCGCGCTGCTCGAGGCGGTCGCCGCCGAGGGCGGCGCGGTGGCCAAGACCATCGGCGATGCGGTGATGGCGACTTTCCCCACCCCCGACCGGGCGCTGCGCGCGGCGATGCGCATGCGCGAGGCCATGCGCAAGATCAACCAGGAGCGGGGGAGCGACGACCTCGCGCTCAATATCGGGCTGCATTCAGGCCCGTGCCTCGCCGTCATGCTCGACGACCGGCAGGATTATTTCGGCCAGACGGTCAACATCGCCTCGCGGGTGAACGAGCTGGCCGACCCGGCCGCGATCCTCGCGACCAAGCCGATCATCGAGAGCTCGGACGTGGCGCGCGTGCTCAGCGAAGCAAGCTACCGGACGACTCCGCGGTCTTCGCAGCTTCGGGGCCTCAGCGATGAGTTCGAGATCTTCGAGGTGC
>DATNBG010000338.1:0-5140 GCA_035572075.1 Roseiarcus sp.
CTGGAACGCCTCCGATTGGCCGGGCGTCAGCTCGCGCCGTTTGCGGGCGACTTCGGGAGTGGAGGCCGGATAGACTGAGGTCATTGCAGGGATCTCCTTCGATCGAGACTGAGGCTCTCTCCGGCGCAGCTTTGGGGACAAGGCCGCGCCGCCCGGCTTTCGACGCGCCGGGCTCACGACGCGGCGGGAGCGATACCATCAATAAGCGCCGGATTGCGGCGTGAGGTTGGCTCTTCAGCCGGAGGAAGGGTTGTCCTCGAGCAGGGTGGGATGATGTTCAGCGGCCGCCGCTTCCTCGGTCATCCAGGGCTCGCTTCGCCTCCTGATCAAGGACTCCACAAGGGCGAGGCGCCGCTGGCGAACCTGAAGACTCTTTGCGGCGGAGCCGGCCCCTTTTGTTCTAGGCGTGGCGCCGGGCCACTGGTGAAACAACGCATGGCTGACCATGACTCCTCTCCTTCAGCATTTGGCCCATGGATCACCCGGATGATTCAACCGAGGCGGCGCCCGGGCGGGCCGTACGACGATCGCGACGCGCCGCGGCCTCGAGCCAATGCCGAAGGAGGCCTTTGTCCTCCTTCGTGAACTGGGCTCTTCGCTTGAGGTCGTCGAAACTCTCTTGCGGATGGCAGCGCTCGTATTCGGCCCGAGCCCAGGATTCGAGCTCGTGAAGCCGATCTGTCGACGGCGCGTCTTCGACCTGGATCATGACCGTCATCCTTCCGCCCACACAGCCGAGACTTCCGGGCAGATCGGGCCGATCGGCGCGCGCCCTCCGGCGCCGAATGCGCGCGCCCGGGCGGGCGCGGGGGACCAACTCGCCGGGCGAGGGGTCCGCCCGCCCAATCTCAAGGCGACGGAGCGCAGCATCGCTGTGAGCGCTTCCGCGTCAACGCGGTCCGCCGCCATCATCGCGCGAACGACCGGACCGGCGAGGATGTTTTCGAGGCTCGGCTCGCCCGCGAGCACGCTGGCGGCGGGCCTCGGGAAAGCGCGATTGTCGCGCGTTGGGTTCGCGGCGGTCATGGCGAGCTATCCTTGGTCTCCGCTCCAGCGCCGGCTGCGTCGAACCGCGCGTTCTCGTCGTGCGGATTGGCGCTGAAATGAGCGAGCTTTCCGGGAACTCCGTCCCATTCCTTGGCGTCGGCGGGCGGAATCTCCTTGGCGGTCATGTTCGGCCATTTCGACGCATATTCGCGGTTGAGCTTCAGCCATTGGCCGAGGCCGGGCTCGGTGTCCGGCTTGATCGCTTCCGCAGGGCATTCCGGCTCGCACACCCCGCAATCGATGCATTCGTCCGGATGGATGACCAGCATGTTCTCGCCCGCGTAGAAGCAATCGACCGGGCACACCTCGACGCAGTCCATGTATTTGCACTTGATGCAGTTCTCGGTGACGACATAGGTCATGGATCAACTCCGTTGGCCGATAGCTGCGGCGTCGCGATGTGGATCGCCTGCCCGGCCGCGCGCCGGTCGCTGATGAGATGCGCGACGGTCTTCGTCAGCGGATTTGCGGCAGGAGTAGTCAAGCTCGGCCCCTAAAGATGTATCTATCATCTATGTTAAGCGGCGCGCCAACCGTTTGCAAGGGAGGGCGCTGAAGTTTTTTTTGCGGCTTCGCCTAAGCAAGGTTGGGTTGGCGAACCAACGTGACTGGCGAGGTAGCCGTCATCGCGAGGAGCCCCGTAGGAACGGCGTGGCGATCCAGCGGCCACGCGCGGTGTCCGCGGCCCCTGGATCGCCACGCTTCGCTCGCGATGACGCGGTTGAGACGCTTAGGCGACCGGCCGAAGCAGGCGCCGGAGGCTGCGGCCTGGCGTCAGAAGGTCGGCGAGGGTGTATCGCTCGAGCGTGGCGAAGAACGCGTCGAGCGCCTCCCGGAGAGCTTTCCTGAGGACGCAGGCCGGCTCGATGACGCAGGCGCAGCCTTGTTCCTGGAAGCATTCGACGATCGCCAAATCCTCCTCGGTCTCACGAACCAGCGTCGAGAGGTTGACCTTGGCCGGGTCCTTCGCCAGCCGGAAGCCGCCTCCTTTTCCGCGGATCGTCTCCAGATAGCCGAGCTGGCCGAGCCGGAAGACCACCTTAACCACATGGTTCCTGTTGATGCCGTAGCGCTCGGTGATCTCGTCGATCGTCGCGAGTTCGCCGTCCTTGAGCCCGGCATAGATGAGCACGCGCAGGCAATAATCGGTGAAGGTGGTGAGACGCATTTGGCGGCTCCTCGCGCAAGCCCGCTCACAGAGCTCATACCATATTAAACATGGAATCGGAATAAATGAATACGTGGCCCGATCGGCGAGCCGCCGGCGCGGTCCCGAGCTATTCGAAGATCCGGTCGCGGGCGAACAGCGCGGCGCCATTCGCCCCTTTGGCGACGGACAGAAGCTCTTTGCCCTTGTCGTCGATGAGGACCCAGCCGCCGCCGCGGGGGACGATCGCCCCGATCCTCCCCAGGCCCGCGATCATGTCGCCGGGCCGGGCGGCGTGGATTGCGCCATCGATGCTAAGCCACACGCGGCCGGCTTGAGCGGCGACGATCTCGACCGGCCGCGGGTTTGGCGTGGGCTTGCTGGCCGGAGCGGCGAGCGAGCCGGTCGCGGACATGTCGACCGCGGGCGAAGCCTCGGGCGCCGGCCGGAGGGGACCGCCGACGGCGCCTCCCGACCCGCGCGGCTGGGCGAAGATCGCCAGGTGCTCCATCCCGTAGATGCGCGCCTTCCCGCCGCCATAGGCGAGCATATAGATGGCGAACGCCATCGAAAGGCCGGCGAGCGCGGAGCCAAGCGCGCGAATCGCAATTTCGTGGCCAGGCGCCATCATCCCTCACTGATCGCTGGATTTGCCGTCGGCGCGCAGAGCCGCGGCAAGGTCGATGAACGGGTCTTCGCACCGCGGCGCGTCCATCGTCTGGCTCATCGCCTCATAGATGCGGGGCGTGGCCTTGATCGCCTTGTCGAGGAACGCGTCGGCGCCGGCGGCATAGCCGCCCATCAGACGAAGCTCGCGCGTCTCCTCGTAGCGCGCGATCATCGAGCGCAGGTTTCCGACCACCTTGCGCTGGTCCGGCCTCCACAGCGGGTTCGCCATCCGCGACACCGAGGCGAGAATATTGACCGCCGGATATCGTCCTTCGTCGGCGATGGCGCGATCGAGCACGATATGCCCGTCGAGGGCGCCGCGAACCGCGTCGGCGACCGGATCGTTGTGATCGTCGCCGTCGACCAGAACGGAAAAGATTCCGGTGATCGAACCCGATCCCTCGACGCCGGGCCCGGCGCGCTCGAGCAGGCGGGGCAGATCGCTGAACACGCTCGGCGCATAGCCGCGCGCGACCGCGGGCTCGCCCGCGGCAAGCGCCACATCGCGCGCCGCATGCGCGTAGCGGGTGACCGAATCGACGATGAGCAGCACCGACTCGCCCAAATCGCGGAAATATTCGGCGACCGCCATCGCCGTCTTCGGCGCGAGCCGGCGCATCATCGGGCTCTCGTCGCCGGTGGCGACGACAGCGACGGCGGCGCCGCGATTTCCCCCCAGCGTGTCGTCGAGAAATTCCCGCACCTCGCGGCCCCGCTCCCCGACCAGCGCGATGACCACCGTGTCGATCGGGGCAGCCCTCGCCAGCATGGCGAGCATGGTCGACTTGCCGACGCCCGAGCCTGCGAACACGCCCACTCGCTGTCCGATGCACAGCGGCGTGAACAGGTCGACCACGCGCACGCCGGTGCGCAGCGGCGCGTGAACGCGCCCGCGCCTGAGCGGCGGCGGCGGCGGCGCGTCGAGCGGCTGGGATCGCTCCCCTGTCGTTAACTCCCCCGCGCCGTCGATCGGCCGCCCGAGCGCGTCGATGACCCGTCCCTTCCAGGCTTGGTGCGGCGCGAGCGACAGGGCCTCGGCGCGATAGGCGCGCGCGCCGATCGCCGCGCGGCTCAGCGCGGCGAACGGTTTGAGCGTCGCCGAGGAATCGTCGATCCTGACCACTTCGCCGATCTCGACGCGGTCGCCGACCTCGACGCCGACGCATTCGCCGAGCTTGAGAAAGCGCGAGAGGCCGGCGACGCGATAATGGGACATCGAGACTTCGACGACGGGCCCGCTCACCCTGGCCAGCGAAAGATTGCGCAATCCCCACGCAACCTGATGTTCGAGCCTGGCGAGCGGCGCCAGCGTATCGGAAGAAGCGTCAATCATGCCGAGGCTCCCAGAGCCTTTATCGCGTCCTGAAGCGAGGTTTCGGACTGCGAGGTTTCGGCCGCCACGCCGTCGAAGGCGCGCGTCACCTCGATGAGCCGGGTCATCGCCCGCACCGGATCGACGTTCGAGGATTCGACCGCGCCCTGAACGACCCCGTCGCGGGTGAATTCGAGAATCGGCGTCGCCGGCTTGTCGGGCACGACGCTCGAGTTTTCCGCCCGGGTCAGTTTGGCGGCCGGATCGATCGCAAAAAGCCCGATCGCCCCGACCTGCCGCCCGTTCTGGGTGATCATGCCGTCGGCGGAGACGGTCAGCGGCCCCGCGCCCGCATCGACCAGGATCGGCGCGCCGCCCGCGTCGAGGATCGGGTCGCCGTTCAGCGTCCGCAGAGTTCCCGATTCGTCAATCTGGGCGCGGCCGTCGCGCGTGTAGGCCGGCCCGTGCGGAGTCTGGATTCCGAACCAGCCGTCGCCCTGCACCGCGAAATCGAGCGAATTGTCGGTCTTGACGAGCCCGCCGAGGCGCCGCGAGATGAAATCCGAACCGCTCGAGGCATAGCTCAGCCTCGCGTCCCCGGCCCTCGCCATTTCCGATTGAAACGACACGCCGGTCGCGCGGAAGCCGACCGTGTTCATGTTGGCGACGTTGTCGGCGATGGTTTCGAGGCGCCGCTCGAGCGCCACCTGGGCCGAGAGAGAGACGTAAAGTCCGTTCTGCATGACGCTCATCCGCCGGCGCTCGAACTCGCGCCAGCCTTTCGGCCCAAACATGGTTCCGCCGGCTTGTCTCGGGCTGACCACGGCGCTGACAGCCTCGCGTAAGTCTCGACCGGCAAAGCTTGGCCGACCGTTCGGCGCCCGGGAGCGAATCTTGAATTTCGGCATCGGCCTCGTCATCACCGTCGGATGCATCCTCGGCGGCTATGCGGCGCTCGGGGGCCA
>DATNBG010000339.1:0-3688 GCA_035572075.1 Roseiarcus sp.
TTCATGACGCCGAGGGCGCGCCCATCATCACCAAGCTGATGAGCCATGTGGAGAAGGACGCGCACGGCAACGTGCAGCTCTCCGGCACCGGCGCGCTCGCCGATCTCCTCTGCGAGGAGATCAAGGCGAAGCTCGGCATCAAGCGCGTGCGCGGCGACACGTTCGGCTATCTGCAGCGCTCGTTTGTCGGCTGCGTGAGCAAGGTCGATCAGCGCGAGGCGCGCGAGGTCGGCGAGAAGGCGGTGCAATATGCGATGCTGGGCGCCGGCGACGGCTCGGTCGCGATCCGGCGCGTCGCCGACTATGCGGTCGACTACCCGCTGATCCCGCTCGAGACGGTCGCCGGCAAGACGCGGGTGATGGAGGACGAGCTCATCGACGCGGAAGGCGCCGACGTGACGCCCGCCTTCGCCGACTACCTGCGCCCGCTCATCGGGGCCGATGTGATCGAGGTCGCGCGGCTGCGCGCCGCCAAGGTCGAGAAGGCGGGCGCACTATCGGGGGATAAGGTCTGAGGGGCGAGGAGGCTGCTCCAACTTCGCTTCCCTCGCCCTTCCTCGGCGCCACTGTCGCGCCCTCAGCGCCAACGGCGCCGTCAGCCCCCGCACGATTACCGAGAAGGCCACCACCGCGAAGGCGGGAAATCAGGAGGTCGTTGCGCCGCCGATATCAGCCAACTCGCGTTCGATTGCGGCGCGCAGCGGCGGAAGGTCGATTTGCACGGTGTCCCATACGTGTTGGGCGGCCACATCCTCATAGTCATGGCGATACACGTTGCCTGCTCCGGCGACGTCCTTCCACGCGATCGATGGATGCCGCGCCTTCATCTCAGCCGGCAGCCTCCGCGACGCCTCGGAGATGATCTCGAGACAGCGGGTCACCGCGTAGACCGTGCGCAGGTCGGCGCGAAATCTCTCGTCAGTAAAGCCTTCCGTGAAATGGGCGGCGAGATCGATGTGATAGGCCATGTCGCGCAAGGCGGCGAGTGAGACCTCAGAACGCATAGACGGCGTCAGTTGTCGCGGCGGGACTCACATACGGCTTTAGCGCATCGCGATTGACGACATCCACCGGGCCGTCGAATAGGCTCGCGATGAACTCTTTCAATCCGGCATAGTTGAAGACAGTCACGTGGGCCTCGGGGCTAAATTCGACCATGATGTCGATATCGCTTTCGAACCTGGCGTCGCCGCGCGCACGGGAACCAAACAGCGCAACATGGCTGACGCCCCGCGCCCTGAGGGCCGGTTCGTTTTCGCGGAGCCTTGCGAGAATTTCCTGTCTGTCCACAGGGCGAAAATAGCATAGCGCCCTACGCATGTCAGTTTCAGGCCACGCTCGGACGCACAGCCGGTTACCGGCGCGGAACTTTCCCCGGCGTCACTCGCAGCGCCTTCAGCGCAAGCGGCGCGGTCAGCCCCTGGACGATCGTCGAGAAGGCGACCACCGCGAAGGCGGAGATGAGAATGTCATCGCGCAAGGGGAGGTCGGCCGGCAGCGCGAGCGCGAGCGCGAGCGCCAGCGCTCCCCGCAAGCCGCCCCACCACATGAGATGCTGCTGGTTGCGCGGAATCGCCCATCGCGTGCGCGCGAAGGCAAGCGCGACCGGATAGACGGCCGCGGCGCGGCCGAGAAGCGCGAGCGCAATGATAAGCGCAAGCGCGACGAACCCTTCGCGGGCGAAATCGATGGTCGCCATCGCCGAGCCGATCAGCAGGAACACCAGCGAATTGGCGAGAAAGGCGGCGAACTCCCAGAACTCGAGCGCGAACGCGCGTCCGTGCGGCGTGACCAGGAGTCCGAACCGCTCCTGGGGCATGAGCACGCCGATATTGCCCATCGTCATGCCGGCGGCGACGCTCGCCAGCACGCCCGAGGCGCCGAAATGCTCGGCGATCAGGAACGAGCCGAAGGCGGCGAGGACGGTCAGCGCCGTCTCGACCAGATGATCGTCGGAGGCGCCCCCGATCATGACCGCGATCAGCCCGACGCCGAAGCCGGCGGCGACACCGCCGCCCGCGACGACAAGAAACGTCGTGATCGCGGTGAGCGGGTCCGGCGCGTTTCCCGGGTCATGCGCCGCCCAGACGAGAACGAGGGTGAAGAGGACCGCGGCGGCCCCGTCGTTGAACAGGCTTTCCGCTTCGATCAGCACGCGGAAGCGGCCGGTCACGCCCGATTCCTTCAGGAGCGCGATGACCGCGATCGGGTCGGTCGCGCCGATCAGCGCCCCGAAGACGAGGGCGGACTCAATCGGCCAGCCGAGCAGGGCGACAAGTCCGCCCGCGACCAAAGCCGCGCATAAAACCACCCCGAGCGTCGACAGAGCGGCCACGGGAACGAGATCCTTCCTCAGATCGCTCCAGCTCAGGTTCAGCGCCGCCTCGAACAAAAGCGGCGGCAGAACGATGTCGAAGATGAGGTCGTGGGTGAGCGCCAAGCCCGCATGGCTGCGCGTCAAGGCGAGCGCCGCGCCCGCGAACACGAGGCCGACCGTATAGGGCAGACGCAGACGGCGCGCCGCGAGCGCGACCAGAATGGCGAGCCCAAGCAGGCTCAGCGCGCGAAAGACGAGAACGTCCATGCGGCCTTGTCTAGCGGCGCGCCTTTGGAAAGAGAACCCGCGCGCTATTCCGCGGCCGCGAGTTCCGCCCCGGCGCGCAAAAAGCGCTCCGGATCGACGGGCTCGCCGTCGACACGCACTTCGTAGTGCAGATGCGGCCCGGTCGAGCGGCCGGTCGAACCGAGCCGGCCCAGGACGGCGCCCTTGCCGACCTCCTCGCCTTCCTCGACCAGCGCTTCGGACATATGGCCGTAAAGCGTGGAAAGCCCGTTGCCATGATCGATCTCGACCATGATTCCGTAGCCCCCCGCGGGCCCCGCATGCACGACCCGTCCGGCAGCGGCGGCGTGGATTTCGGTCCCATAAGGCTCGGCCAGATCGACGCCCGGATGCACCATGAGGCGGCCGAGGAACGGGTCGGCCCGATAGCCGAAGGGCGAGGTGAGCTCCGGATCGCCGGAGAGCGGCATGCGGACCGGCATGAACCCAAGCAGCGCCTTGAGGCGTTCGGCCGTCGCGACGTCGCGGGAGACGCGGGCGAGCGCCGGGTCGAGCCCGGGCGAGCCCGGGTCGATCCCGGCTGGGATAGCGGGCCCGCCGACGCCGCCCTGGCCCCGCGGCGGCGAGAGCTTCGCCGGATCGAGGCCGGTCGCGGAAACGATCGCCGAATCGCGCGCCGCGGAGCGCTCGGCCTTGGCGTCGATCGCGCCGAGAGCCCGCGTCTGGCTGGTTTCAATTCGGTCGAGCGAGCGATCGACGAGGGCGAGGCGCGCCGAGGGGGCGAGATTGTCCGCAGGCCTCACACTTGCCGTCGTGAATGGCGCGTCCAAGGGCAGGGCGCTCACGCTTGCTCCCGATTCGTCGATCGGATGCGGCTTGACGGCTCGAGGGGAGGCAGGGCCGGGCAGGGGGGCGTAGGCGCGCGCCTCGCCGCCGGGGCTCGCGCCGGGCGCCGTCGGAGGCGCGAGAGCCTCGATCGCGCTTAGCGCGTCGGGAGGGGCCGCGGCTTCGCGACGCGCGGCCAGGGACGGCTTCTGCGCCTCCGTCTCGGCGGCGAGCGCGGCGACGATCGCCCCGCGCTGTTCGAGCCGGGCCTGCCGGGAGAGGACTTCGTCCACCTGTCTC
>DATNBG010000340.1:0-2263 GCA_035572075.1 Roseiarcus sp.
CTTCGCTCCGCTCGCAATGACGGCGGTGGTTCCGCCTGAATGCGACTCGATCTAAACGGCGGCCGCCGCGGCGCGAGGCCGGCCAGCGTTCAGCGATCGACCTCCATTGGCGGCGAGGGCCGCGCGAGCTCTCCGCCGATCGGCGGCGGCTTTAACGGGCGGTCGAACAGCGGAAACAGCACAAGCCCCGCGAAAAAGCCGCCGATATGGGCGACCCAGGCCACCGGCATGTCGGAAAAGCCGAGCGTCTGCGCGCCGGCGCCGAAAATGAAATTCGTTCCGAGCCAGATCAGAAGGAAAATGAGCGGGCGACGCTGGACGAAAACATCGCGCAATCTCGCGGCCGGGATCGTCTCGACCTCAGGGCGGCTGATCGAGCCGAACGCGCCGAGCGGCGCGCGGGGCTGAAACATGAACCGGGTCGCCGCGCCCATGAGCCCGGAATCCGCCCCCGACGCGCCGATGAGCGGGGAGAAATCCATCGGCGCGCTCGCCCAATGCGCGAGCGCGCTCGCGACCGCCGTGACCGCCATGAACAGAAGGAACCTTGGCCCGCCGAACCGGCGCGCGATCGGCGGGCCGAATGCGACGAGCCAGATCGAGTTCAAGCCCACATGCGTCCAGGACCCGTGCAGAAAGGCGTAGGTGAGCAGGGTCCATGGGGCCAGGCCGCCGCCGAGCACATGGAGCGCGCGGATGTGGCGCAGCTGCTGGAGCGCGGCCGGATCTGAATTGACGCGCTTGATGAGATCGGCCAGCCGATCCGGCCAGAGGCCGATGGTGAGGCGCCCGGGAATGAACGCGTAATCGCGAATGACCCGGTCCTGGACCGCCTCGGGGGCCCAATTGAAGGCTGCGTAAATCCCGATGAGAATTGCGATGAGGCCGAGGACGACAACCGGCGCGTTGAACATCGGTTCGCGGCGGCGCGCGATTCCGCGCGGCTCGTTAGCGTTCATACCTAACCTTTCGGTCACCAACCCCGACGCCCAGCGAACGAAGCCGGGACCGACGCCGGGCAGGATAATCCGCCCTGTCCAAGTCTAAGCCGGCCACATGGCTTTGGCGAATTTGGGACGCGGCGCGCGCAGGGCGCAAGGTGTTGCCGGTCGCGCGGATTGCGCCTAATGGCGCGGGACCATGACGGTTCACATTCCCGCCGACGCGCTCAAGGGCTTCTGCGCCGAGATTTTTGCCCGCGCCGGCTGCCGGCCGGAAGAAGCGGATCGCGTCTCCGCTTCGCTCGTCGACGCCAATCTCACCGGCCACGACAGCCATGGCGTCATACGCGTTCCGCGCTACGTCGATGGCGTGCGCGCGGGCGAGGTCATTCCCAACCAGGCGATCGAGCGGATTGTCGACACGCCGGTGATCGGCGTCCTCGACGGCCAGTTCGGCTTCGGTCAGACGATGGCGCCGATCGCCGTCGACATCGGCGTCGAAAAGGCGAAACGCGCCGGGCTTTCGGCGATTTCGCTGCGCAATTCCGGCCATGTCGGACGGGTCGGCGAATGGGCGGAGCGCGCCGCAGCGGCGGGCGTGATCTCGATCCATTTCGTCAACGCCGCGGGCTCGATCCTGGTCGCGCCGTTCGGCGGACTGGATCGCCGGCTGTCGACGGCGCCGTTCTGCGCCGGGATTCCACGCGATGGCGCCCCGCCCATCGTGCTCGATTTCGCAACCTCGCTGGTCGCCGAGGGCAAGGTCAATGTCGCGAGCCGCGGCGGCAAGCCTCTGCCGTCCGACGCTTTGATCGCTCCCGACGGAACGCTCTCCGGCGATCCTGCGCTGCTCTACGGGCCGCTGACAGCGGACGGCCCGCGCGACCCGCGCGTCGGCTTGGGCGCGATCCGCGCCTTCGGCGAGCACAAGGGCTCCGGCCTCGCGCTCATCTGCGAACTCATCGGCGGCTCGCTCACCGGCAACGGCGCGACCGGGCCGGACCGCAGATTCTCCAACGGCATGTTCTCGCTCTACCTCGATCCCGAGCAGATCGAACCCGGCCATGTCTTCGACGCCGACATGGCCCGCTATCTTGATTGGCTCCGAGAGGCGAAGCCCGTTCCGGGCGAGACGGTCATGACGCCTGGCGAGCCCGAGCGCGCCGCCCGCGCCAAACGCGCCAAGAGCGGCGTGCCGCTGTCGGACGAGACCTGGGCGTCGATCGTCAGGGCGGCGCGGAGCGTCGGGGTGAACCGGGACCTCGCGTTCTGAGTTTCCCGTCCTTAAGCCCGGTGAATGTGCCGATTCTGGACCGCCCGTC
>DATNBG010000341.1:0-5696 GCA_035572075.1 Roseiarcus sp.
GCGCCGTTGTTCGCCAGGCGCGGCCTGTTGCGCGGCTAGCCGCCGAACCTTGCGGAATCTCGCCCATGTCGATCAAGCATCCGATCATCGCGATCACCGGCTCCTCGGGGGCCGGCACGACGTCGGTCAAGAGGACCTTCGAGCAGATCTTCCGGCGCGAGAGGATCAACCCGGTCTATATCGAAGGCGACGCCTTCCACCGCTGGAACCGCGCCGAAATGCGCGAGCAGATGAAGGACGCGGCGGCGAGCGGCGACAATCATTACAGCCACTTCGGCGAAGCCGCCAATCTGTTCCACGAGCTCGAAAAGACGTTCCGCGACTATGCCGAGACCGGCGTCGGGCGCACCCGCGCCTATGTCCACGACGCGGAGGAGGCCGAGATCCATGGCGCTCCGTCCGGAACGTTCACGCCCTGGCGCGACTTCGAGCCCCGCTCGGACCTGCTGTTCTACGAAGGCCTGCACGGCGCGGTGGTGACCGACAAGGTCAACGTCGCCCAATACGTCGATCTCAAGATCGGCGTCGTGCCGGTGATCAATCTCGAATGGATCCAGAAGCTGCATCGCGACAAGGCGTCGCGCGGCTACACCACCGAAGCGGTCACCGACACGATCCTGCGCCGCATGCCGGACTACATCAACTACATCTGTCCGCAATTCACCTACACGGACATCAACTTCCAGCGCGTGCCGACCGTCGACACCTCCAATCCATTCATCGCGCGCTGGATCCCGACGCCCGACGAATCGATGGTGGTCATCCGCTTCCGCGATCCGCACGGCATCGATTTCCCCTATCTCCTGTCGATGATCCACTCGAGCTTCATGAGCCGCGCCAATTCGATCGTGATTCCCGGCGGCAAGCTCGACATCGCGATGCAGCTCATCCTGACGCCAATGATCCTCAAACTGGTCGAGCGCGGCCGGCGGGCTCTTCGAGCCTGAGCCTTGCAAAGGTTTTCGAGATGAGGATCGCCGTTCCGTTCGCCACGCTCAGCGGGAAGACAAAGCCCATGAATCCGAGCGAGCTCGCTCAACGCAAGCAAAGCCCAACCCCACGGAGGACCACCATGAACGTGCAGCCGTCGCAAACCGTCAAGGGCAAGGACCGCTACAAGGCCGGCGTGATGGAATACAGGAAGATGGGCTATTACGAGCCCGACTACGAGCCCAAGGACACCGACATCGTCGCCTGCTTCCGGGTGACGCCGCAGGAAGGGGTCGATCCGATCGAGGCGTCCGCCGCGGTCGCCGGCGAATCCTCGACCGCGACCTGGACCGTGGTGTGGACCGACCGTCTGACCGCCTGCGAGAAATACCGCGGGAAGTGCTTCCGGGTCGATCCGGCGCCGGGAACAGAGGCGCAGTATTTCGCCTATATCGCCTACGATCTCGACCTGTTCGAGCCGGGCTCGATCGCCAACCTCACCGCCTCGATCATCGGCAACGTGTTCGGCTTCAAGCCTCTGAAGGCGCTAAGGCTCGAGGACATGCGCCTGCCCGTCGCCTATGTGAAAACCTTCCAGGGGCCGGCGACGGGCATCGTGGTCGAGCGCGAGCGGCTCGACAAGTTCGGCCGGCCTCTCCTCGGCGCGACCGTCAAGCCGAAACTCGGCCTCTCCGGCCGCAACTACGGCCGCGTCGTCTACGAGGCGCTGAAGGGCGGCCTCGACTTCACCAAGGATGACGAGAACATCAATTCGCAGCCCTTCATGCATTGGCGCGACCGGTTCCTCTACTGCATGGAGGCGGTCAACAAGGCTCAGGCCGCGACCGGCGAGGTCAAAGGCGCCTACCTCAACGTCACCGCCGCGACCATGGAGGACATGTACGAGCGCGCCGAATTCGCCAGGGAGCTTGGCTCGGTGATCGTGATGATCGACCTCGTGATCGGCTATACCGCGATCCAGTCGATGGCCAAATGGGCGCGCAGGAACGACATGATCCTGCACCTTCACCGCGCCGGACATTCGACCTACACGCGGCAGAAGACGCATGGCGTGTCGTTCCGCGTCATCGCCAAATGGATGCGCCTCGCCGGCGTCGACCACATTCACGCCGGCACCGTCGTGGGCAAGCTCGAGGGCGATCCTGCGACCACCAAGGGCTACTACGACATTTGCCGCGAGGACTTCAATCCGCAGCGGCTCGATCACGGCGTCTTCTTCGATCAGCCGTGGGCTTCGCTCAACAAGCTGATGCCGGTCGCCTCCGGCGGCATCCATGCCGGCCAGATGCACCAATTGCTCGACTACTTGGGCGAGGATGTCGTGCTGCAGTTCGGCGGAGGCACGATCGGCCACCCGATGGGCATTCAGGCCGGCGCGACCGCCAATCGCGTCGCGCTCGAAGCGATGATCTTCGCCCGCAACGCCGGCCGGGATTATGTCCACGAAGGCCCGACCATTCTCGCCGAGGCCGCCAGGTCGTGCACGCCGCTGCGCCAGGCGCTCGACGTCTGGGGCGACGTCACCTTCAACTACGCCTCGACCGATCAGCCCGACTTCGCGCCGACGCCTTCGGTCGCGTGACCCTCGTTCGGCGCCCGTAGGGGCCGAAGGGCCGGCGTTCCTCCAAGCCCCGCGGCGCCTCTTCCCACCGGCGGACAGGCCGGGCGAGGGGACGCCGGCTCAATCAAACTCAGGAGAATTCCCATGCGCATCACTCAAGGTTGCTTTTCGTTCCTGCCCGATCTCACCGACGATCAGATCCTCACCCAGATCCAGTACTGCATCGACAACGGATGGGCGGTGAACCTCGAGTTCACCGACGACCCGCATCCCCGCAACACCTACTGGGAGATGTGGGGCCTGCCGATGTTCGATCTGCGCGACGCCAAGGGCGTGCTGATGGAGCTCGACGCCTGCCGCAAGGTCTATGGCGACCGTTACATCCGCCTCTCGGCTTTCGATTCCTCCCACGGCTGGGAATCGGTCAGGATCTCCTTCATCGTCAACCGGCCGAAGAACGAGGACGGGTTCCGGCTCGATCGAACCGAGGCTCACGGCCGGGTTCAGCGTTACGCCACGCGCGCCTACGCCGCCGACAAGCCGGAAGGGAAGCGCTACGCGTGAGCGCCGAGGGCAAGACTGCGCCGGACAAGCCGGGGACCGTGAAGCTTGCGAACGAGTTCGCCGCGTCCGGCGTCGGGCCCGTGCTGCAGCAGCTCGACGACGAGCTGATCGGCCTTGCCCCCGTCAAGCAGCGTATCCGGGAAATTGCGGCGCTACTGCTCGTCGACCGGGTGCGTTCGAAGTTTGGCGTCGCCTCTGAAGCGCCGACCCTGCACATGAGCTTCACCGGCAATCCCGGGACCGGCAAGACGACGGTGGCCATGCGCATGGCGGAAATTCTGCACAAGCTCGGATACGTCCGGCGCGGCCACCTGATCGCGGTCACCCGCGACGATCTGGTCGGCCAGTACATCGGCCACACCGCGCCCAAGACCAAGGAGGTGCTGAAAAAGGCGATGGGCGGGGTCCTGTTCATCGACGAGGCCTATTACCTCTACCGGCAGGAGAACGAACGCGACTATGGGCAGGAGGCGATCGAAATCCTGTTGCAGGTCATGGAGAACAATCGCGACGACCTCGTCGTCATCCTCGCGGGCTACGCCGACAAGATGGATCGCTTCTTCCGCTCCAATCCCGGCTTCCGCTCGCGCGTCGCCCATCACATCGACTTTCCCGACTATACGGACGGCGATCTCCTCGCGATCGGCGAAAAGATGCTGGCCTCGCTCAACTACCGGCTCTCCGCCGGCGCCAGGGAGGCGCTCGCCGAGTATATTCCGCTCAGGCGCGCGCAGCCGCTGTTCGCCAACGCGCGTTCGATCCGCAATGCGCTCGACAGGGCGCGCTTGCGTCAGGCCAACCGCCTGTTCGCCGAGCGCGACCGGGAGTTGACGCTCGAAGCGATCACCACCATCGAGGCGGAGGACATCCGCGGGAGCCGCGTCTTTCAGTCCGCCGACCGAGCTATTGCGCCGTCAAGCCCCCGTCGACCGTGAATTCCGCGCCGGTGGTGAACGATGACTCGCCGCTGGCGAGGAAGAGGATCATGTTCGCGACCTCCTCCGGTTTCCCCATGCGCCCCATCGGCGCGGCGCGCATGAGGCCCGCGCGGATCCGCTCGGGGTCTCGCGCCCGGGCGATGCCTTCGAGCACCATCGGCGTCTCGGCGAACGAGGGATGCACCGAGTTCACCCGGATCTGGTAGCCGGCGCGGGCGCAGTGCAGCGCGGCGGATTTGGTCATGAGCCTCACCGCCCCCTTGCTCGCACAATAGGCGAACGAGGAGGCGTCGCCCACGATCCCGGCGACCGACGAGAGATTGACGATCGAACCGCCGCGTTCCTTCATCGCCCGCACCGCCTCGCGGCAGCCGAGAAACACGCCCTCGGCGTTGACCGCGTTGACCTTGCGGAAGTCGGCGAGCGTCGTCGTCTCGATATTGCCGAGCGCCGCGATGCCGGCGCTGTTGACGAGAATGTCGAGGCGCCCGAACGCGGCCACGACTTCATCGATCACCTCGCGCCAGCGCGCTTCGTCGGTCACGTCCTGGGCGAGCGTTAGATCGGCGTCTTCCCCGAGCGCCTTCAGGCCCGCTTCGTTCAGGTCGGTCGCCGCGACCCAGGCGCCTTCGCCATGAAACAGCGCCGCCGTCGCCCGGCCGATCCCGGACGCCGCGCCTGTGATCAGCGCGGCCTTGCCCGCGAGCCGCCCCGCCTTCGCCCCGGCCATCGTTCCCTCCCTGGTTCGAGTCCAGGCGCGCTTTAGCGCATTCCCGCGATTGGATCGAACCGCAGGTCGCCCCTTCTCCCCGCATAGCCCGTCGAGAGACGGGCGTCTGAGGACGCCCTATGCGGGGAGAAGGTTAGGAGGCGACGGGGCCGGCCGCCGACAGGTTTCGAAACAAAAGCTTGCCAAAATCAGAATCATAAGGTATTTATATTCCAATGGTCGGAATCGAAGCCCGCGCCGCGGGCACGCGAACCCTTGACGCGAGAGGTGGGAGTGCGGCCGAGACGGTGGCGTACAACCCGGGAGGCGAGTCGGGAGGAAGGGGAAAAATTTTTAATTTTTTTTGGCTGTAACCCATTGAAAAGTCCCGATTCCGCCAAATAAAAGCAAATAAAACCAAGCAATTTTGCTTGGATTTATTTGATTTTGCTTGCTGTTATTTGCAAGGAGCTCGCCTTCAGGTTGCAGGCGTTCCGCCTCACTTGGGCGCCATGCGCAGCGCCCCGTCGATGCGGATCGTCTCGCCGTTGAGGTAGCCGTTCTCGACGAGATGGACGGCGAGGGCGGCGTATTCGGCCGGCTGGCCCAGGCGCCGCGGGAACGGCACCGAGGCGGCGAGCGAATCCTGAGCCTCCTGCGGCAGGCCGCGCAGCATCGGCGTCAGGAAGACGCCCGGCGCGATCGCGTTGACCCGGATGCCGAACTGCGCGAGCTCGCGCGCGATCGGCAGCGTCATCGCGACCACGCCGCCCTTGGAGGCGGAATAGGCGGCCTGCCCGATCTGGCCGTCGTAGGCCGCGACCGAGGCGGTCGAAACGATGACCCCGCGCTCGCCGTCGATCGGGTCGAGCTTGCCCATCGAGGCCGCCGCGAGGCGGATCATGTTGAAGGTGCCGATCAGGTTGACGCGGATCACGCGCTCGAAGTCGGCGAGCGGATGGGGCCCGTCGCG
>DATNBG010000342.1:0-3244 GCA_035572075.1 Roseiarcus sp.
GACGAACAGCGCAACGCGTGGGTCGAGGAAGCCAATGTCGGCGATCGCCGGTCCCGGACACAGGCCCACGAGACCCCAGCCGATCCCGAAGATGAGCGAACCGAGGATGAGGCGCGAATCGATCGCGCTTGCGCGCGGCGCACGGAAAGGCTCGCCGGAGAGACTGGTCCGCCGCCGGGCCGCGAGCCGGAAGCCGGCGAAGGCGACGACCACCGCTCCGCCCATGACGAAAGCCAGAGAGGGATCCCAGGCGCCCTTGAGATCGAGGAAGGCGAGGATCTTGGGCGGATTGGTCATGCCGGAGACGATGAGGCCCGTGCCGAACAGGAGACCGACCAGGAAGGGAGAGACGCGCTTCATCGGGCGGCCCTAGCCGACGACGTGACGGACAAGGAAGACGGTGAGAAATCCGGACGCCATGAACGCTGCCGTCGCGGCGAGCGAACGGGGCGAGAGCCGCGCGAGGCCGCAGACGCCGTGACCGCTGGTGCATCCGGCGCCGAGCCGGGTCCCAAATCCGACCAGCAGGCCTCCGGCGACGAGGACCGCGGCGTTGGCCTCGATCGCGGGCGCTGGCGCGTGGAGAAGCCGTGCGCCGATGAGCGGCGCGGCGACAAGGCCCGCCAGAAGCGCGACGCGCCAGCCCCAGTCGCCCTCGCGCGGCGGAACGAGGCCGCCGAGCACGCCCGACGCTCCGAGAACGCGCCCGTCGGCGAGGATGAGCCACGCCGCCGCGAGTCCGATGATGAGGCCGCCGGCGAAGGCCGAAACGGGGGTGAAATGCGCCCAGTCGACGGTCATCCGCAATTCCCCGCTTGTCTAAGTCCACGTCGCTTACGATAATTTATTCGACTCACTCTATCGACTTGGGCGATAAATATCAATCCAAATACGATATGCATAATAAGCTCGGCCGCGAGGCCCCCTCCGTTAGCCGGCCAGCGCGGGCGCTCAGGGGCGAGCGAGCCCATCAAGGCGCGGGCGAAGGCGCGAGCGTGTCGACCGCCTCCTGCACGCTGTGGAAAACGTGGTCGCGCCCGATCAGCTCGGACAATCCGAGCCGCTCGAAGCTGTGCTGCGCGCGCAGCGATTCGAGCCGCGCGACGGCCACATCGACCCCCCGGCCGCGCAAACTGCGAACGAGCTCGGCGAGCACGGTCGCGGCCGTATAGTCGATCTCGGCCATCGCATTCGCCTCGATGACGATCAGCCTCGTCGTCCCCTCGCTGGCGAAGCGCTCGATGGCCCGGCGGCAATTATAGGCGTTGAGAAACGAGAGCGGCGCCTGGAGCGCGATCACCCGCACGCCCGGGACCAGTTCGCCTTTGACGTCCTTGTCGCGCGGCCACCAGACCGGCGTGCCGGGAATGCGCTCGAATTCGACCGCCTGAGCGCGCGTCGTCGTCCACACGCCATGCAAGAGCGACAGCAGGACGCCGACGCCCACGCCTTCCTCGATCGGCAGCGCCAGAATTGCGAATGCGGTCGCGAGGATCAGCAGAAACTCGGGCCTGCTTCGCCGCCATATGTCGCGCATCGCGGCCACCCGCACCAAGCGCAGCGCGACGAAGAGCAGAACCCCGGCAAGCGCGGCGGAGGGCAGATGAGCGAGCGCCCGGCCCGCGAACAGGAGAACGCCGAGCGCCGCCGCGGCCGAAAACAGGGCCGCGAGCTGCGACCTTGCGCCCGCCTCGGCGACGGCCGCGGTCGAGGGAGGGCTCGCGTCGACCGGGAAGGCGCCGATCAAGCCGGACAGCGCGTTGGCCGCTCCGACGCCGATGAAGTCCCGGTCGACGTCCGGACCTTCGGCGCTGTTGGGGAAAGCGCGCGTCGTCGCCGCGGTCTGCACCATGACCACGAGCGCGATCAGCGCGGCGAGCGGCGCGACGACGCGAACCTCCTCCCACCCAATGGTCGGCAGCGACAGATGAGGCGCTGCGCCGGAGATGGAGCCGAGCGTCGCCACTCCTTTGGCCTCGAGGCCGAACCCAACCGTCGCCAATCCGGCAAGGCAAAGCCCGATCAGCGCCCCGGGAAAGCGCGGGCTCAATCCTTCGCCCGCGAGCATGATTAGAAGCACGCCGAGCCCGATCGCCGATGCCCAGGGGTTGGCGCTTTCCGCTCGCGCGACGAGCGACATGGCCTGTCCGGCAAGGGACCCATGGCCCGGTTCGACGCCGAGCGCCACGGGCGCCTGCAGAACGAGAATATGGCCGGCGACGCCGATGAGAAAGCCGGTCGTCACTGGAATGGACAAGAGGTCGGCGATGAAGCCGAGTTTCAGCGCGCCCGCGCAGATAAGGATGACCCCGACCGCGACGCCGAGGGCCGCCGCGGCTGAGGCGTAATGGGCCGGTCCCGCCGCGGCGAGCGCCGCCAAAGCGCCGGCGAAAATCGGCGCGATGGTCGAATCCGCGCCGACCGAAAGGCGCCGGCTGTCGCCGGCGATGGCAAACCCGATCGCCGCGGCGATCAGCGCCAGCAAGCCGGTCTCAGGGGTCAAGTTGGCGAGACGCGCGGTCGCCATTTGCGAGGGAATGGCGATCGCGGCCAGCGTCAGGCCGGCGAGAACGTCGGCGCCGAGGTCGCGCGGACGCCAGCCCGCGAAAGGCCGCAGGACGATCCAGGCGCGCCGATCGCCGGCTGGCGGGACGGCGATGTCCTTGCCTGGCTGCGTCACCTCACCCGCCACCCTGAATCGATTGAAAGCCGCGGAAGCGTTCCGGCCGAGGATCGCGCCGAAACCCTCCGGCGAAGCGGAACCGGCTCGTCCTTGTTTCGGCCGGAGCATGGCCCCTATCGGAGCGCCGCTTCAAGCGCGGTCGGCGCCGGCTTCGGTGGATAAGGCCGAGGCGTGAGCGACAGGCAACTCCTTGCTTCCGATCCTGGTCATTCCCGGCAAACCGGAGGCCGCGCGCCGGCGGACGCGCAGCCGCTTCGCGGCCGTCGGGAATGACGGTGAATCGATCAGCCGGGCTGCGGGCGAAAGGCGTTCAAGCGCGAGGCGAACGCCGCTCCGGCTCCGCCCGCGCCGCCCACTGCGACCGGGCAGGCGGCGGTCTGGGACATGAACGGGACCGCCATCGTCGGCGGCGGGGTCGTGAGCGCCAATCCAGGACCGAGCTGGCGCGCTGTCGGGCTGACCTGACCAAAAGCCGGGCTCAAGGCGCTTATCGCGTTGCGTGCTGGCTGGCGAGTTCAAAGGCACGGGGAGGAATTTGCCGCGGCCCCTGATACCGACGGT
>DATNBG010000343.1:0-4238 GCA_035572075.1 Roseiarcus sp.
GCTCGACCCGGTCGCCAATGTCGTCAAGGCGGCGCCGGCGCCCGTGACCAACCGTATCCGCGATTTGGCCGACAACCTGAACGAACCACGCATTTTCGGCAATGACCTCCTGCAGGGTCGATTCGGAGCAGCGGGCATCACGCTGCAGCGCTTCGTTTTCAATTCGATTTTTGGGCTTGGCGGCCTGGTCGACGTGGCGACGCATGGGGGGCTGCCGAAGCAGACCGGCGATTTTGGCCAGACCCTGTTCGTCTGGGGCGTCCCGGCGGGCCCCTTCGTCGAGCGGCCCTACTACGGTCCCTCGACAATGCGGGATTCAGTCGGCGGCGCCGTCGATACGGTGGGGGATCCGCTCGGCTGGGTAATTGGCTATTGGCTGATTGGCTGGCCGTGGTCCGTTGGGACCGGCGGAGTCTCCGCCGTCGCGCATCTGGGCCAGTGGAAGCAGGCCGAGAGCTCCTCGGTCGACTTCTACAGCTTCCTGCGCTCGAGCTTTTACCAGACCCGCCGCGCGGATTTGCGCGAGGCGCTGGGGCTGCCGCCGCTGGTCGAGTCGCCGGCCACGGCGGAGCCGGCGGCCGGCCACCATTAGGGCGACTTGCCGGTGGGGCGATTTCGATAATACGTATCAGTTACGTATTTATTCCACACGGAAGTCACTCCAGCGAATGGCGTCGTGAAGGTGATAGGTTTTGGCGCCCAACTCCTTGACAAGGCTCGGCCGGCGCCAAGACCGCCGGGGCGAAGGCAGGCTGCGGCGTCCTAAGACGCCGAGCTCGCCTTGTCCGCCCGGCGGGCGAGCCAATGGCGCCCTTCGACCCATTGCCAGGCGACGAGCCCCGGCAGCCCCAGCGCCAGCTCGCGAACCCGTTTGGTCAGGGCGACAGCCAGCGCCAGGTCCGGAGGCAGTCCGAACAGCGCGCCGAACAAGACGAGGCCGCCTTCCTGGGCGCCCAACCCCCCCGGGGCGATGAACGCCGCCGCACGGACGCCGGAGACGAGGCTTTCCAGAATGAGCGCGTCGGTCAGGCTCAGGGGCTTGCCGATGAAACGCGTCGTCAGCCAGACCTCGCCGGCGCCGACGGCCATGCCAATAAGCCGCAGCAGGCTCGAGCGGGCCAGCGCCGCGCGGCGCCGGTATGTGGCGATGAGCGCTTCGTCGATCGCTTCGGCCCGCCCGGAGAGAGCGGGCAGCCAAGTCTTCGGCGCCAGACGGCGAGCGGCCCGGAGGATGAAACCGAACATGCTGTTGTGCTGGATAAGCACGAACGCGCCGATCGCGGCCGCGAACACCGCAGCGCCGGCCAGGAGCGCCCATGCGGTTGCGGCGGTGGCGCGCCCGCCCGCTCCGGCGGCGAGCAGGATCACCCCGATGATGACGAAAATGACCTGGGCCGCCGCGCCGACGGTGATGTCGGCGACCATGCTGGCCGCCGCCTGCGCGCCCGGAACCCCGCGTTGATGGACGAGCCGCGCCGCGACGGCGTCGCCGCCGACGCCCGCGACCGGCAACAGCGAACTCACCGATTCGCGGATCCACCGCATCCAGATGAAGGTGAGGACGCCGGGACGGCGGTCGGGAGACGGGCGTTCGTCCGAACGCCCTTTGGGCCGGTCGAGAGACGGGCGTTCGTCCGAACGCCCTTTGGCCGGAAACAGCTCCCGCCACGCGAGGGCGTCGAAAGTGAGGGGCGCGAGATGAAACAGGGTTATCGGCGCGAGCCGCCAGCCGAGGACCAGCATGGCCGAACCGACCTCGGCCGCGCCGCTGCCGATGATGAGAAAGACGACGAGCAGGAAGCCGAGAAACGCAGCGACGATCAGCGAGATTGATATGACGTGTCTCCCGTCGGGCGCGGCTCGCGTCGAAGACGGGGACTACGATCGCGGCGCACAATCGTCTATCAGCAATCTTCATTGAGGGGGAGCGCGGGCGTCGCCCGCGATCCCGATCCCGTTCGTTCCATGGATTGCCGACTTGCGATGTCTGAAGCTCCGATCCTGATCCTTCTCGCCTCGGCCGTCGTCCCGCCGGAAGCGCCGGCCATCCCGCGGGGGCCCGATGGCGAGCCTGTGATTCTGGGGCTAAGCCTCATCCAACGGGCGGCTTTGGCGGCGCGGCGCGCTGGTTATGGGCAGGTCTTTCTCCTCGGGGGCGGCGGCGCGGCGTCCGGGGTCACGGTCGTCGCGGACTGGCGCGGCCTCGCCGCGACTTTGGCCGCCTCTCGCCTGGCCCCGCTGATCATTGCGCCCGCGGCGATCCTCGCGGAGGCCGACTGGCTTGAACCGCTCGCGCTGACCCATATCGGGCAGGCCCGCTGGGCGGCGCTTCCGAACCGGATCGTCATGCTTTCCCCGGCGTCGGCTCGGAATGCGGCGGAGGCGCTCGACCAGGAGGGCGGCGCGCGAGAGGTGGCCGCGGTCGAGGACCGGCTCGCGCGCCTTCTCGGTCCGCCTTCGCCGATTCCCGCTCCCATCGATCCGATGGTCGTGGAGAGGCCCGCGGATGTCCGCGCGGCGGAGCGGCGGCTCCTCAAGACGGTGGTCAAGGACACCGACGGATTCATGGCCCGCCATGTCGAGCGCCCGATCTCGCTCTTCATTTCGCGCCGCCTGTCCGGAACCGCGATCACGCCCAACCAGATGAGCCTCATTTCGATCGCGGTTGGGGTCTGCGGCGGGCCGTTTTTCCTGTCGTCGCGCCCGCTGATGCAGACCATTGGGGCGCTCTTGTTTCTCGCCCATTCGATCCTCGACGGCTGCGACGGCGAACTGGCGCGGCTCAAATTCCAGCAGTCGCGGTGGGGCGGGATTCTCGATTTCTGGGGCGACAATGTCGTTCATTCGGTCATTTTCGCCTGCATGGGCGTTGGCTGGAGCTTGTCCTCGGGCGCGGCTTGGCCGCTCGCGCTTGGGCTCGCGGCCGTCCTCGGGACGTTGGGGTCGGCCGGCTTCGTCTATTGGCGGCTCATGCGCGTAAAAGACGATCGCGGCGCGCTGTTCACCTCGGTCACGGTTTCTCCCGATCGCCCCCTGGCGCGCCTGCTCGACGCCGCCTCGCGCCGCGATTTCATCTATCTGGTGGTCTTGCTCGCGCTTGCCGGCCGGTCGGACTGGTTTCTGGTCCTGGCCGCGATCGGAGCGCCGATCTACTTTGCTCTTGTGCTGTTCGCGGCGTGCGCGCCTCACCCTGGCTCGGGTCAGGGCGCGCGCGAAGCTGAGATTGGTGAGCGCTCGCTCGGCGAGGGTCGCCAGTCCGCGGAGCGCGGCTCGCCAACCAGTCGAGGCCGTTTTTCGCGAAAGGGTCGAGCCTCGCTTTGAAAATAGGCCATTGTAGCTATCATTCTCGAAGCGCGGACCCGCCCGGGCCCGACTCAGATCAGCCTCATCCCCCTGAGCGAGGCATGCCCGTCGCGCCCGACGATGATGTGGTCATGGACCGCGACGCCCAGGCTCTTGGCGATCGCGATGATGTCCTGGGTCATCTTGATATCCTGGGACGAAGGGGTCGGATCGCCGGACGGATGATTGTGGACCAGGATGATCGCGGTCGCCGAAAGCTCGAGCGCGCGGCGGATCACCTCGCGCGGATAGACGGGCGTATGATCGACTGTTCCCGAGCCCTGCACCTCGTCGGCGATGAGGCCGTTCTTCTTGTCAAGGAAAAGGATCCGGAACAGTTCCCGGTCTTCGAACGCCATCGAGGTGCGGCAATAGTCGACGACCGCGCTCCACGAGCCCATCGCGAGCCGCTTCTTGACCGCGCCCTTGGCGAACCGTTGCGCGGCGGCCTCGACGATCTTGAATTCCGAGACGGCGCCGGCGCTCATCCCCTCGACTTCGGCGAGCCTCGCCGGATCGGCGGCGATGGCCTCGGCGAACGAGCCGAAGCGGGCGATAACGGCCTTCGCCAGCGGCTTCACGTCGCGCCGGGGGATGGCGCGAAAGAGGATGAGCTCGAGGAGTTCGTAATCGGCGAGGGCGCCCGCGCCCGCCTCTCTCAGCCGGGCCCTTAGCCGTTCGCGATGCCCGTGATAGTGGGGCGTTTCGGCTTCGCCGCCGTTCGGCGCCGCCGGATCGGCGGCCGGCTGCGGCAGGCCCGCCGCCAGCAGCCGCGCGCTGGCCTCATTGAGCTGATTGCCCCGCCGTGTGCGGCGGCCCTGGCGAGCCCCGTCCCCGCCCGAGGTCATCGGATCGGCGCGCGATCGGCTCCGGTGGGCGAGAGGGTGAAGATCTCA
>DATNBG010000344.1:0-9399 GCA_035572075.1 Roseiarcus sp.
CACGCCTGAGGACATGCGCCAGCTTCTGCTTGCCGGCGCGGACAAGGTTTCGATCAATTCGGCCGCGGTCGCGAACCGCGACATCGTGCGCCAGGGCGCCGAGAAGTTCGGCGCCCAGTGCGTCGTCGTCGCCATCGACGCCAGGCGGGTCTCCGCGCCCGGTGAACCGCCGGCCTGGGAGATCTTCACCCATGGCGGACGCCGCGCGACGGGGATCGAGGCGGTCGCCTACGCGCGCGAGGTCGCGGCGCTCGGCGCGGGCGAGATCCTGCTCACCTCGATGGATCGCGACGGATCGAAGCAGGGTTTCGACCTCGAACTCACCCGCGCGGTCGCCGACGCGGTCCCGATTCCGGTCATCGCCTCCGGCGGCGCCGGCAATCTCGACCATCTGGTCGAGGGGGTGCGGCAAGGCCACGCCAGCGCCGTGCTCGCCGCCTCGATCTTCCATTTCGGCGAATTTACGATTCGACAGGCCAAGGCGCGGATGGCGGAAGCGGGAATCCCGGTCAGGCTGGACTGACCGGCGCGCCGGCTTGCCATTTGCGAGTCCGAATCCAGCCTTTTCAAGAGCTTGCGGCGCCATTTCCGATCCGCCGATCCGCCCGGGGTCGCGCGAGCGCCGGAGGCCGCCGTTGATTTCGCGGTCCTTGCGTTTGGGTCTCGACGAGGTGGAAAACCAAGCAAAAGCAAAGAGGATCATTTCGCAGAGCGAAATGAAGCGCTTCGCGGGGCGGTCGTAAACCATTGAAATCATTGGCGGGCGCGAAATGGACCATTTCGCGGAATTGTTTATTTTCAATGGTTTGACCCCAGTTTCATTTCGCGCGATTCGCAATCGGCCGCCCGGCGCCCGTGAAGAGCGCGAGCCGGGCCTTGCCGCTCGATTCTGAAAAACACTAACAGACGTCAATCGGCCGGTCAAGAAAATGTCGGTTTTCGCCAAGCGCTCCGCCCCTCGACCGCGCGCGTCCGAGGCCGGCGGGACCTGCGATTGGCGCGCGCGACAAGCGAGGCGGCGCGAGCCGCTGGCGATTGGCCGCCGATGCTCCTCTCCTCGCCCCTCATCCTAACCTTCTCCCCGCTTGCGGGGAGAAGGGACGACCCGCGGTTCGGCCCAATCGCAGAATGCTATAGACGCCTCGCCCCTCACCCCTGCCCGCTCCCCGCATAGCCCGCCGAGAGACGGGCGTCTGGCGACACCCTATGCGGGGCGAATGGGTTCTGGCGCGGCGATTCCAGACGAGCGCAGAATGCTCTAAGGTCCGGCGGCTTCCTGGAGAGCCTGATGCCCGCCGCGCGCGATGAGACGCATTTCGGCCGACGCACCGTCCGCCTCGACGAAAAGCAGGGCCTGGTGGACGCCGTGTTCCACAGCGTCGCCCGCCGGTATGACTTGATGAACGACCTCATGTCGTTCGGGCTGCACCGGGCGTGGAAGGACGCGCTGGCGGCAAAAGTCCGCCCGTCGCTCACGCGCCCCTTCGCCCTTGTCGACGTCGCCGGGGGCACCGGCGACGTCGCCATCCGGGTCGCGCGGGCGGGCGGGCCGCGGACGACGGTGACCCTCGTCGACGTCAATGGCGACATGCTGCGGGTGGCGGAGAAGCGGGCGGCGCGACGGTCGCTCTTGGGCCAGCTGCTCTTCGTCGAAGGCAATGCGGAAGCGCTGCCATTCGCCGATTCGCGCTTCGACGCCTATACGATCGCCTTCGGCCTCCGCAACGTGCCGCGCATCGAGGAGGCGCTCGGAGAAGCCCATCGCGTGCTCAAGCGCGGCGGGCGTTTCCTGTGTCTCGAGTTCTCGCGCGTCGATGTGCCGGTGCTCGAGCGCATCTACGACGCTTATTCCTTCGCCGCCATTCCGGCCATCGGCAAGGCGGTGACCGGCGACGGCGGCGCCTACCGCTATCTTGTCGAATCGATCCGCAAGTTTCCCCCGCCCGAGCGATTCGCGGACATGATCGGGGAAGCGGGTTTCGCGCGCGTGGACTTCACCCGCCTGACCGGGGGGATCGTGGCGATCCACTCGGGCTGGAAACTTTAGATTCATGGGCGTCCTGTCGTCGCTCGGCCATGTGTTGAGGCTTGCGCACGCCGCTTACGTGTTCGCGCGCGAAGGGGCGTTCCTCGGCGTCGATCCGGCCCTGTTGCCCCCGGTCGTGAGGCTGCCGCTCGCCTTCGCCAACCTGATCGCCAAGCGCGACGGCGACGGCCTCGCCGGCCTGTCCCGGGCGATCGACCGGTTGGGCCCGTCTTACGTCAAGCTCGGGCAATTTCTGTCGACACGGCCCGACATCGTCGGCGGCAAGGTCGCCATCGAGCTCGAACGGCTGCAGGACCGCGTCGCGCCGATGAGCCGGGAGACGGCGGTCGCCATCATCGAGGCCTCGTTTGGGGCGAAGATCGAATCGGTGTTCGAAAGCCTGGGCGAGCCGGTGGCGGCGGCTTCGATCGCCCAGGTCCACCGCGGCGAGGTGAAGACCGGCGATGGCCTCAAGCCGGTCGCGGTGAAGGTTTTGCGCGCGGGCGTCGAGCGGCGGTTCGCGCGCGACCTCGCCGACATGTTCTTCGCCGCGCGTTTCGCCGAGAGCCTGGCCCACGAATTCCGCCGCTTGCGGCTCATCCAGGTTGTCGAGACCCTCGCCCGTTCGGTGCGCATGGAGATGGATTTCCGGCTCGAAGCGGCGGCTGCGTCGGAATTCGCCGAGAACTCAAGGGAGGATCCGGAGGTCCGCGCGCCCGCGGTCGACTGGAATCGCACCACCCGCGAAGTAATGACCATGGAGTGGATCGAGGGGGTTTCGCTGACCGATCCCGACCGTCTGACCGCGCTCGGCTTCGACCCCAAAGCGCTGGCGCGCACGCTCATTCAGACCTTCCTCAGGACGGCGCTGCGCGACGGATTTTTCCACGCCGACATGCATCAGGGGAATTTCTTCGTCGACTCCCACGGCCGCATCGTCGCGGTCGATTTCGGCATCATGGGGCGCCTCGGCAGGAAAGAGCGGCGGTTCCTGGCGGAAATCCTCTACGGCTTCATCCGCCGCGACTACCTCCGGGTGGCCGAGGTTCATTTCGAGGCGGGTTATGTGCCGTCGTCCTACCGGGTCGAGGACTTCGCTCAAGCCCTGCGCGCCATCGGCGAGCCGATCCATTCCCGCACCGCCGATCAAATCTCCATGGCGAAGCTCTTGACCCTCCTGTTCGAAATCACCGCCCTGTTCGAAATGACCACCCGGGTCGAACTGGTGATGCTGCAGAAGACGATGGTCGTGGTCGAGGGCGTCGCGCGAAAGCTCGATCCTCAGCTCAACATGTGGTCGACCGCCGAGCCGGTCGTCGGCGCCTGGATCGCGGAAAACCTCGGGCCGGTCGGGCGCCTCGAAGACGCCGGACGGACCTTTTCGTCCGTCGCCGCCTTCCTCGCCGACGCGCCGCGGCGCCTCGAGCAAATCGCCGCGAGACTTGAGGCCGACGGCGAAAGCGAAATCGCCAAAGTCGTTCCCGGGCTCACCCTCCGGCTCGGCTTGACCTTTGTTCTGACTGGATTTTTGCTGGCGCTCCTGTGCGTGGCGGCGTACCGGTGGATCCTGTAGCGCGCCGCGGCCGCGGGGGACGCGGCTTTTGGCGAAAACTTAAGCGAAATCAAAGCGATCCGGCGAGAAAAAAAGCGCCTCGCGGGGCGGGCGATCCTTGAACTCCGCGCCGCAACACCACAATTATGTTAATTGTCACTTCGTTTACGTTCGTGGCATTCCTCCGCCGCGGTTGTGAGGGGTCTATCGCGACGGTTGGGCTGGGGGCAGGAGCGGATGAGAACGCAGATGGACGTTTCACGCGCTGTCTTCCCGATTGTCCATGGGTCGGGGACTCAATCCGGCGGCGACGCCTAGGCGACATGCTGATGAGCGGCGCCAAGACGTCACGCGCGCGAATTCTCCTTATTATTAGTGGAGGAATCGCGGCCTACAAATCGCTGGAGTTGATTCGACGCCTGAAAGACCGCGGCTCGGCGGTCCAGGTTGTGATGACCGCGGCCGCGCGGCAGTTCATTTCGCCGCTTTCGGCGGCGACCCTCAGCGGCCAGCCGGTCCGCGACGACCTGTTCAGCCTGACCGACGAGGCGGCGATCGGCCATATCGAACTGTCGCGCGCCGCCGATCTCATCGTCGTCGCGCCGGCGAGCGCCCATATCCTCGCTCGGATGGCGGCTGGTCTCGCCGACGATCTGGCGACCACGCTCCTGCTGGCGACCGACAAGCGCGTGCTTGTCGCCCCGGCGATGAACGTCCGCATGTGGCTCAATCCGGCGACCCGCCGCAACCTCGCGCGGCTCAAGGACGACGGCGTCCTCATTGTCGGCCCCGAATCGGGGCCGATGGCCTGCGGCGAATTCGGCCCTGGCCGGATGGCCGAGCCGGAAGCGATCCTCGCAGCGATCGATGAGGCCCTGGGCGCCGAAGGGGTCTCCCCCGATTCGCCCGCGCCGCGGCGTGATTCGGGTCCGCTCGACGGACGGCACGTCATTGTCACTTCGGGCCCGACATACGAGCCGATCGACCCGGTGAGATTCCTTGGGAATCGATCTTCCGGCAAACAAGGGCATGCAATTGCGCAAGCTGCTATTGGCGCCGGTGCAAGGGTGACACTGGTCACTGGCCCGGTCAGCCTTTCCGATCCGGCCGGCGCAGAGGTGATTCACGTCGGTTCGGCGTGCGAAATGCGGGACGCTGTGGAGGCGGCGCTGCCCGCCGACGCGTTCATCGCCGCGGCGGCGGTCGCCGACTGGCGGGCCGAAGGGGTCGCCAGTCAGAAGATCAAAAAGGGCGCCAAAGAGTCTCCGGCCCTCCGGCTGGTCGAGAACCCCGATATCCTCGCCGAAGTCGCGAAGAAGACGACAATGCGGCCAACGGTTGTTATTGGTTTCGCCGCGGAGACCGAAAATATTACGGCCAATGCGACCGCCAAATTACAACGCAAGGGCTGTGATCTCATGGTCGCCAATAGTGTCGCCGAAGGAACATCGACTTTTGGCGGTGAAACCAATCAAGTTCAGCTGATCGATCCGGATGGGCTCGAATCCTGGCCGCCGATGACCAAGGCCGAGGTCGCAGACGGGATAATCCGGCGTCTCGCCGTTGAATTGGCGAGGCGACAATGATCACGATTGGTTACCATCGATTACCACATGGTGAGGGGTTGCAATCGCCCTCCTATGCGAGCGAGGATGCCTCCGGCATGGACCTCGTGGCTGCCCTTCCGGCGGGCGAAGAGGTCGTCCTGGCCCCCGGGTCGCGGGCGTTGATCGCGACCGGGATGGCGATCGAGGTGCCGAAAGGTTTTGAGGCGCAGATCCGGCCCCGTTCGGGGCTGGCTCTGAAAGATGGGGTGACGGTCCTCAACAGTCCGGGGACTATCGACGCGGATTATCGCGGCGAAATTGGCGTCATCCTTGTCAATTTTGGGGACAAGCCCTTTGTCGTTCGGCGTGGCGCGCGGATAGCGCAACTCGTCGTGTGCTCTGTGGAACGTGTCGCTCTCATTTTGAGCGAGCGTCTCACTTCGAGCGTCCGTGGCTCAAATGGATTCGGTTCCACCGGGCGTTCACAGTAGGAGGAAGACCATGAACCTATTGTCGCGACGGAGCGTACTCGCCATCGCCGCTGTAGTCGATGTCGCGCTACATTCGCGCTCGGCTCCGGTTGCCGCCAAGGCTTTGGCAGCGCGTCACAAATTGCCTCCCCGTCATCTGGAGACATTGCTCCAGGGGCTGGTGCACGCCAAGATTCTCAAGGGCGTGCGCGGGCCGCGCGGAGGCTACGAGCTGGCGCGCGAGCGCCGGCGGGTTACGGTGGGCGAGATCGTGCGCACCGCCATGTCGCTAAGCACCGCTGATCCCGAGGATCTCGGCGCGAATTCGGTGCTGCTCGAGCGGGTGATCGATCCGGCGGTTCGCCGGGCCGGCGAGACCTTTCTCGCCAATCTCGATGCGATCACGATCGAACAGATGTGCGAGACGGCCGAGAAGGCTCACGTGCTCGACGACGAGAAGGTCGCCGGCGATTTCGCCATCTGACATTGTTAGTTGCGGTATTGTATAGCTTTGCGCCGCATATAAAATGTTAGCGTCGGGCCGCGCCTAAACGGCGCGGCCCGGTCACGCATTTGGAGTGGCGCGATGACGGATAGAGACGCCCAGCGGCGAAAGCCGGGCCGTGGGAGGGTTTATGCGTCGATCACCGATACGATCGGCGACACGCCCCTCGTCCGCATCGACCGGATCGCCAGGGAGAAAGGCGTCGCCGCCCGGCTTCTGGCCAAGCTCGAATTCTTCAATCCGATCGCCAGCGTCAAGGACCGCATCGGCGTCTCGATGATCGACGCGCTCGAGGCGCGGGGCAAGATTTCGCCCGGCCGCGGCGTCATCGTCGAGCCGACCTCCGGCAACACCGGAATCGCGCTCGCCTTCGTCGCGGCGGCGCGCGGCTACCGGCTCATTCTGGTGATGCCCGAATCGATGTCGACCGAGCGGCGCAAAATGCTGGCCCTGCTCGGGGCGGAACTGGTCCTCACTCCGGCCGCGCAGGGCATGAAGGGCTCGATCGTCAAGGCGCATGAGATCGTCGAGGCGACGCCCGGCGCGGTCATGCCCCAGCAGTTCGAGAATCCGGCCAATCCCGAGATCCACCGCCTGACCACCGCGGAGGAAATCTGGAACGACACCCACGGCGAAGTCGACATTGTCGTCTCCGGCGTCGGCACCGGGGGCACGATCACCGGGGTCGGCCAGGTCCTGAAGGCGCGCAAAGCCAGCGTGCGCATGGTCGCGGTCGAACCGGAAGACTCGGCCGTCCTCTCGGGCGGCGCGCCGGGCCCACACAAGATTCAGGGGCTGGGCGCGGGCTTCATTCCCGCCATTCTCGACCGCGGCGTGATCGACGAGGTCGCCGTCGTCGGCAATCAGACGGCCTTCGACACCGCGCGACTTCTGGCGCGGCTCGAAGGGATTCCGGCCGGCATCTCGTCGGGCGCGGCGGTCGCCGCGGCGATCGACGTCGGCCGCCGCCCGGAAAACGCGGGCAAGACGATCGTGATCATCATCCCCTCGTTCGCCGAGCGCTACCTGTCGACCGCGCTGTTCGAAGGGCTCTGAGCGCCCGCGGGCCGGCGCCGCCGGCCGGCCTAATGCGGCCGGGCCCCGCCGCCATGGAAGCCGCCAGTGCGGACGCCTCCGCCATAGAAGCCGCCAGTGCGGACGCCTCCGCCATGGAAGCCGCCGGTATGGAAGCCGCCGCGATAACCGCCATGATAGCCGCCGTGATAAACGCCGGCCCGCCGGTAGACGCCGCCGTGGTAATACCGGCGGCCCCAGCCATATCCGCCATAATAGCCGCCGCCGCCGTAGTAGACGCCGCCATAGTAGGGATACCCGCCGTAGCCGTAACCATAGCCATAGCCGGGGTAGTAGACGCCGGTCGTGTCGCAACCGGCAAGCAGGACGGCCAGCGCCGCGGCGGCCGCCCCGAGGCAAATCCGACTTCGAACCATGGCACTCTCCTTCAAATGGCCTGATCGGCCTGGTTGGGACACCGATCCGCTCTCAGCTCCCCAGCCTGGCTCCCGTCTCGCGCCGATGCTATACCGGGACGCGACGAACCGCCAGCGCGCCGGCCGGGCAACAAGGGGAGGCGCATGTCGCTGATCGACCTCCTTAACGCCAATCCGCTGCCGTTCGCCCAGTTGCTGGGGATCGAGTTCATCAGCGCGGACAGCGACGCGCTGACCGCGCGCATGACGATCAAGCCGGAATTTTGCACGATTGGCGGGATCGCCCATGGCGGGGCGATCATGAGCTTCGCCGACACGCTCGGCGGCGCCGCCGCCTTTGTCAATCTGCCCGCGGACGCCAAGGGAACGGCCACGATCGAGAGCAAGACCAATTTCATCGGCTCGGCGCCCGCCGGCTCGACCGTGATCGGCCGGACAAGCCTCGTCCATCGCGGCAGGCGGACCCAGGTCTGGCAGACCCGCGTCGTCACCGAAACCGAGAAGCTCGTCGCGCTTGTCGTGCAGACCCAGATGAACCTCTGATATGAGCCTGGGAGGCCTTTGGTCCGCGCCTCCCTGAAGAGACGCCGTTCAGGCGCCGCCCCCGGCGGGCTCGGCGTGCCCGACGACGCGGCGCGCTTCGGGAAAGGCGTCCCTGACCGAGCGTTCGAGCGAATCGACGGCGGCGTGAACGGTCTCGACCGGCGTCGCCGGATCGACCCGGCAGTGGAAAAGGACGATCACCCCGCCGGGGGTCTTGTGCACCCGCACGTCGTGGATGTCGCGCAGGCGCCCCTGCGCCGCCGCCGCGGCCGCGAGCGCGGCCTTGATGCGGCGCTGAAGACCGGGCTCGGCCAATTGCGCGGGCTCTTCCGGCTCGGCCGGCTCGATGTGGGTCTCGACCTCGACGCCGCCGCCGATCTCGTCGGCGATGGCGTCCTCGAGCCCGGAGGCGAGCCGGTGGGCGTCGCCGAGCGCCATCAAACGGTCGACTTCGAGATCGAGGGCGACGGTCTTGCGCCCTTCGATGTCGCGGATGGCGACGTGGTGCACCGGCAGGCCCCGGCGCGCCGCGATCACCAGCACCCGCTCGAGGATCGTCTCGTCGGCGAGCCTGAGCGGATTGGCGGTGATGGTGAGCTCCGCCTCGGGCCACCGCCGGGCGATCCTCCCCTGAAGCTTGGCCTTGATCGCGGCGACCCGCTCGAGCGGCAGGGTGCGCGACACCGAGACGACGACGTCGCCCACGATCCTGGCGCCGCTCGGCCTCAGCCTGATCGCCTCGATCCCGGCGACGCCCTTGTCGCGCACGATGAGGGCGCGGATCGCGTCGGCAAGCCCCTCGGGCGCGCGGTCGACCAGCGCGTCGATCGTCGAGCGGCCGAGGCGATAGCTGGCCCAGGCGATAAAAAAGGCGACGCCGATCGCCGCCAGCGCGTCGGCATGGGCAAATCCCGCGCGTGTCGCCACGAGGCCGATGAGGACGAGAACGGACGAGACGAGATCGCTCGAATAATGGAGCGCGTCGGCGCTCAGCGCATGGCTCGAGGTGAGCCGCGCCACATGGGTCAGCGCCCGCCAGCGCCCGACATCGACGACGATCGAGATGAGGATCGCGCCGATCGCGAAAGCGCCGGCGTCGACCGCTTCGCCGCCATCGCGGATGCGTTCGATCGCCCGGATCGCGACGGCGATCGAGAGCGCGGCGAGAAAGCCGGTCTCGGCCAGCGCCGCCACCGCCTCGATCTTGGCGTGGCCGAACGGATGCTCGGCGTCGGCTGGCTTGTCGGCCTCGCGCACCGCGAAAAGGGTGAGCGCGCTCGCCCCGATGTCGAGCGCGTTATGCGC
>DATNBG010000345.1:0-2101 GCA_035572075.1 Roseiarcus sp.
CCGTCGAGTTCGGCGCCGGGGCGCTCGAGGGCGAGCGGATTGGAGCAATAGGGACAGCCGAGCGGACAGCGGTGGGTGAGCTCGACCAGAAGCCCGATCGGCGGTGCGGGCGGAGCGGGGCTGTGAGCATTCATGTCTCGAGCACTCTCTTGGCCTTGAGGTCGGCCAGCATGGCGACGACGTCCTTTTCGATCACAGCCGGCGGGGCATTATAGCGCGCCGCCAGCTCGGCTACGATTCCAGGCAGATCGCGCTTGCCGTCGCAGAGCTCGAGCACCGCCGCCGCGGTCGCATCAATCTCGAAAATCCGCTCCGGCGCGAGCAGGGTCCATCGCCCGCGCGCCTCGTCCCGCCTGAGCCTCACTCCCCTGGGGAGGCGCGGGCGTGATTGAGCATGAATCTCTGTCGTCTGGTCCATCTTCACTCCGGCCGGAAGGCGCCGGGAGGGATCGCGCCGTCGACATAGGCGTGATGGAGCGCGTCGAGCTGCGCCCAGAGCACGTCGGTCTTGAAGGTCAGGGCGGCAAGCGCGCCGCGCTGCTCCTCGACGGTGCGGGCGTTCGCCTTGACATAGTCGAGCGCGAACTGGGCGTCCTTGGGCGCCTGGGCGAGCCGGCGGCGGAAATAGGCGATCACCGTCTCGTCGATGAAGTCGTAATTGGCCAGCATGCCAGCGATGCGGCGCTTGTGGATCGAGGGGGCGAAGAGTTCGGTGAGACTCGAGGCGATCGCTTCGACGAGCGACTTCTCGCGCACGAAATGGACGTAGGCCTCGACCGCGAATTTGGTTGCGGGCAGCGCGCCCTCCTGCGAGACCACGTAGTCGCGGTCGAGCCCCAGTCCGTCGGTGAGGACGAGCCAGCGCTCGATGCCGCCCTTGTCGTCGCCGAAGCCGTCATGGTCCATGACCCGATGCAGCCACTCCCGGCGCAATTCGCGATCCTCGCAGCGGGCGATGAGCGAAGCGTCCTTGCGCGGGATCGCCGCCTGATAGACGTAGCGGTTGAGCGCCCAGGCCTGCACCTGCCCCTTGTTCAGCTTGCCGTCGTGCAGAAGGCCATGGAACGGATGGAGGTCGTGATAGCGCTTGGGCCCGATTGCCCTCAGCACCACCTCGAACGCCTCGGGGCTCATCGGCGCCGAGGGCGTATGGATGTTCATGGAACAACCTCCATTCCGTCGAAGGCGATCTCGAAGCCGGCCGCCTTCACCTTCGCTTCCTCGGGCGATCCTTGGATCAGAATCGGGTTCGAGTTGTTGATGTGGAGCAAAATGCGCCGCACATTGGCGTGACGCTGAAGCGCCTCCAGCGCGCCGTGAGGGCCAGAGACGGGCATATGGCCCATGCGCCTGCCGGTTTTGTCGCCGAGGCCATTTGCGATCATTTCGTCGTCGGTGAACAGGGTGCCGTCGAAAAACAGCACGTCCGCGCCGGCGATGCGGGCGTCGAGGTCCTCGGTAACATGGGCGCAGGCCGGCGCATAGACAAGTCTTTTGCCCGCGGCCTCCGCCGCGACGCAAACCGTGCCCTCGCCGATCTCGCCGGTCAAAACCTCTCCCTCCTCGAGCCACAGGGGAACCTTGCCGGGAATTGCGAACAATTCCAGCTTGACCCCGGGCAGAGGCTCGAAGGGTTGGCCTAAAGGCACGGCGCGGCGGGGAACGACGGCACGGTCGACGACATCGAACATGCGATTTTGCCCGATCGCCTCCAGGGTAGCCTTGATGGCGAAGATGACGAACGGCTGCCGCTCGCGCAGGGCGAGCAGGCCGGCGGCGGAATCGACCTCGGCGTTGGTCAGGACAATGGCCGAGATCGGCGAGCCGCGCCCCTCCCCCTTGGGATGCAGCGCGGGCGTCGCGAGGATTTGCTGGCGCAGATCGATCGAGGCGTTGAGCAGGACCCAGTTCGCGCCGTCGACGCTGAGCGCGAGGCCGGCCTGGGTGCGCGGGTTGACCCGCTTGTCGCCGCTCCAGGCGAGGCGGCAGACCCGGCAGCCGCAGTTCCACTGCGGTACGCCCCCGCCCGCGCCCGAGCCCAGCACCAGCGCTCTTAAGGCGAGGCTACCGGGGCTCATAGTTGAAGCTCGTCGCGATATGG
>DATNBG010000346.1:0-2161 GCA_035572075.1 Roseiarcus sp.
CGCACCTTCTGGACCTGGGACCATTCGACCAACTGGGAATTGTCGCAGATCGGGCAGCAGGAGATCGGGGTCTTCAACCCGTTCCAGAAGCCGCCGGGAGGCTTTCTCGCCGACTACCGGCGCCTCGTCGACTTCTGTTCGAGGAACCGCATCGCCGCTATCGTGATCTACGGCTTCCTGCGCGACAGCCACGGCGGCGTCGAGGCGGCCCAGGAATTGTGCCGTTACGCCAATGAACGTGGCGTCCGCATCGTTCCGGGCATCGCCATCGGCGCGTATGGCGGCGTCTACTGGGAAGGCGACCACCCTTACAATCTCGCGACCTGGCTCAAGCGCAACCCGCAGCATGCGGCGAAGATGGAGAAGGGCGTCGGCTTCCAGCTCGCCGATCTCGCCTTCCCGCTCAACTTTCCCCATTCGGACTATACGGTCTCCGCCTGCCCCAGCGCGCCGGAGGTGATGGACTGGATGGAGGAGGCGGTGTCGTGGCTCGCCGAAACCTTCGAGATCGGGGGAATCAACATCGAGAGCGGCGACTATGGCGTGTGCGGCTGCGACCGCTGCCGGGCGCGCCGGGCCAATGACGAGGAGGCGAAACGGCGCAAGGACGACCACGGCGATTCCTGGTCGCATACCGACATGGCGGCGAACTTCCCTCGCCTCTATCGCGCCGCCAAGGCGAGGCGCCCGGACCTCTGGGTCTATTGCGAGATGCAGTGGGACAACCTGCTCGAGCCGGTCGCCTCGGAAGCGCAGAAGGCGCTGCCGCGCGGCGCGATCTACCAGCACACGGCGAACCGCAGCTATTGGAAGCGGCTCAGGGCCGAGCTCGACCCGACCTTCGTCGCGGCGCTGCCGACCCAGCCCAATGTGCTGCGCTGCCAGTTCGCCTGCCAATGGAACGGAGACGAGCGCACCGAGCGCTATGCTTTCAATGCGAAAACCTTCGCGGAGATGGCCGCGCGCGGCAAGGCGCTCGGCATGGAGGGGCTGACCGTCTGGGGCGAGCCGTCGGACTATTTCGCGACGGTCGAGCTTTCCTATCTGGCCTTCGCCCGGTTCTCGTGGAATCCGGCTTTGACCTGGGACGAGTTCATGGCGCGCGAGGCCGCGCCGCGGCTCGGCGGAAAGGACGCCGCCGGGCGCTTCGTGGCGCTCGCTGAGGAACTCGACCGCGAAGCGGCCCTGCCCGTCGAGCGGCTCGCCGCAATGGGCAAGGAAGCGCTCGCCATGGCCTGCGCCCATGAAGGCGACGTCGCCCGGCGCTGGCTGACCCTGACCGACCAGATCGGCCGCCGGCTGCATATGGGCCGGTGAGGCGGGCCTCGCCGCCAGGTCTCAGGGCAGAACCAATCGTTAACGGCGCGCCCGAGAGCCATCGGCCTCATCCCCGAGCCGGCCGCCGCCAAGCGCCGGCCTGACCCGCTCCGGCTGTCCCCGCCTGGCCTGATTTCTGTTTCACGTGAAACACCTCTCCATATTCACGAATAGAGAAAACGATCGGAACGCCGCAGGCGCCAGGAGCGCTCGACCCAATCCTCGATTGACCCCGCATCGCCCGAGGTCCGAGGACTCAACCACGCGCGAATTTTCCCGCCAGCAAACGCCAGCAAAATCCTCATAAACGCTCGTAAGCGCTAGTAAAAGTGCTGGCGTTTACTAGCGTTTATTTTTTCGAATCGGGACTTTTCAATGGGTTACAGGCGATGCAAGGTAAAAAATTGTAGCTCCCAAGCCAGGCGTCCCAAACAGCGTCATCGCGAGCGAAGCGCGGCGATCCAGGGCCGCAGGCGCCGCGCCCGGCGCCTCTGGATCGCGGCGTCCGCCCGCAGCCCGTCCGAAAGGACGGGCGTCTTCCGACGCCCTATGGGCCTCCTCGCGGTGACGCCCCGCCTCCGCCGGCGGGGGGCATTGATTTCCGATCATAGGAATATTTATAGAGGGACATTCTGATTTTGTCAAGACAATTTGCTCTCGCGGGACATTTTTGGCGCCATGGCCTCCGGGCCGTCCGCTTTCGAAAAGGGCCTCGAGGCATGAGGTTCGCTGCGAGGGATGGGGGACGTTAACGGAAGGATGGGCGCGTCAGCGATCGAGGATCGCGCCCTGCGCCAAGTCTCACCCGAACAGCCCATGCACGAACCATTTCGCCCGCGCCGTT
>DATNBG010000347.1:0-9423 GCA_035572075.1 Roseiarcus sp.
GCCTCGACTGGGTCGCGACGGTGCCGCCGACGGTTCGCCTCACCGCCGAGCGGTTCGGCGCGGAAAAGGCGAACCTGACCTTCGGCTGGATTTTCACCGCCAACCAGCTCGGCGCCGCGACCGCGGCGTTCGGCGCCGGGCTCTCGCGCAGCGATTTCGCGACCTACCTGCCGGCGCTCTATGTCGCCGGCGCCGCGTGCGTGATCGCGGCCGCGCTCGCGCTGACGATCGGCCCGCGGGCCAGGCAAGCGCTAGCGACGGCCTAAGCGGGCGTGCTAAGCATTCTGCGATTGGATCGAACCTCGGGTCGTCCCTTCTCCCCGCTCGCGGGGAGAAGGTCAGGATGAGGGGACAGGGTGGCCGCCGATGGTGGAATTGACTCGCCCCTCACCCCAGCCCTCTCCCCGCGAGCGGTTCCAGCCGAGTGCAGAATGCGCTAAACCGCCCTGCCCTCCCGCCGCATCAGCCGCAACACGGCGCCGAGCGTGGCCTTGAGCGAGGCCATCACGATGTTCGGGTCCATGCCGACCCCATGCAGGGCGCGGCCTTCCGCGTCCTGGATCTCGACATAGCTGGCCGCGGTCGCGTTCGCGCCGCGCCCGACGGCGTGCTCGTGATAGTCGATGAACGAGAACTCGACCTTGAACGCCTTCTTCAACGCGTCCACGAACGCGTCGATCGGCCCGTTGCCCTCGCCTTCGACCGTCATGGTCGAGCCGTCGGCCCTGCGCAGATTGGCGAACAATTCGCGATTTTCCGGGCTGGTCGGGAGAACCTGCTGCTTGACGAGGGTCATCGGCGGATCGTCGAGCAGATAGACCTCGCGGAACAGGGCCCAGAGCTCGGGCGAGGTCAGCTCCTTGCCGTCCGCGTCCATCCGCGCCTGCGCGATCTTGGAGAACTCGATCTGCATCGAGCGGGGCAGATCGAGGCCGTAGTCGGCGCGCAGGATATAGGCCATGCCGCCCTTGCCGGATTGGCTGTTGATGCGGATCACCGCCTCGTAGTCGCGCCCGACGTCCTTGGGGTCGATCGGCAGGTAGGGCACCATGAACAGCGGGTCGTTGCGCTTCTCCTGCGCCTCGAAACCCTTCTTGATCGCGTCCTGGTGCGAGCCGGAAAAGGCGGTATAGACCAGTTCGCCGACATAAGGGTGGCGCTGGTGCACCGGCAATTGCGTGCAATGCTCGGCGATGTCGCGGACCGCGTTGACGTCGCTCAAGTCCAGCTCGGGATCGACCCCTTGGGTGAACAGGTTGAGCGCCATGGTGACGATGTCGACATTGCCGGTGCGCTCGCCATTGCCGAACAACGTTCCCTCGACCCGCTCGGCGCCCGCCATCAGCGCGAGTTCGGCCGCCGCGACCGCGGTTCCTCGATCGTTGTGCGGATGGACGGACAGGATCACGCTCGAGCGGTCGGATATGCGGCGCCCGAACCACTCGAACTGGTCAGCGTAAGTGTTCGGCGTCGCCATCTCGACCGTCGCCGGCAGGTTGAGGATGAGCCGTCTGTCGGAAGTGGGTTTGATGACGTCCTTGACTGCCTCGCAGATCTCGAGGGCGACCTTGAGCTCGGTGCCGGTGAAGCTCTCGGGAGAATATTCGAACTGAAACTCCGTGCCGTGAGTCGCGTCGGCCAGCGCCTTGACCTGCCTCGCCGCCTCCACCGCGATTGTCTCGACCCCCTTGACGTCGGTGCGAAACACGACTTCGCGCTGGAGCGTCGACGTCGAATTATAGAAGTGGAGGATGACTTTCTTCGCGCCCTTGACCGCCTCGAAGGTGCGCTCGATCAGTTCCGGCCGGCACTGGGTCAGCACCTGGATCGCGACGCCGTCGGGAATCGCGTCCGTCTCGATGATCGAGCGGACGAAGTCGAAGTCGGTCTGCGAGGCGGAAGGAAAGGCGACCTCGATCTCCTTGAAGCCCATGGCCGTCAAGAGCCGGAACATGCGGTTCTTGCGCTCGACCCCCATCGGCTCGATGAGCGCCTGATTGCCGTCGCGCAGGTCGACCGAGCACCAGATCGGCGCTTTCTCGATTGTACGCGAAGGCCATTGCCGGTCAGGCAGGATGATGGGCGCGTAGGCGCGGTATTTTTGAACGGGCATGTGTGTCATGACGGACCCTGGGAAGCGTTGCGGCCTCGGCTGGCCAGCGCCGGCCGGAAGCGGCTCGTCTTTTTTGAAGAAGGCGAAAGCGAAACTATGCGTCCCGGCGCGCTAGCGCGCCGGGCGGCTAAGGTTGAGGGTCGTCGACCACGTTCGCATGGACCCCTTCAACCAGAGACAGGCGAAAAAATCAACCCGCTTCGGCCCGCGAAGACGCCGAGCGCGTTCATGCTTCCCAACGGCAGTCGGCAATTCGCCGAAAGGATCGGAAAGAAGGCCCGGAGCTGCGTAGGCGCCTATCGGTCTTTCGTCGCCGTCCAATTCTGCATGATGAACGTCTGGCCGGCGACGACGCCCTCGCCTGTGATGTTCGCGCCAACAAGCGCTTCGAGGGTCTCGTCGCGGAAGGCGTTGCCGCCGGACCGGCGGAGGATGAATTCCTTGCCCTGCGGGGTTCGCAGGACGACACCCCGATGCTCGCTCTTGGAGCCGGGCGAAACAATCGCCGACGCCACCTTTCCGGTAATCGTCTGGAGTTGCGCTTGCATTTCACCTTCTCACGTATTCTGCGACTCCGACCAGGCGATCGTCTTGCGCGTGGGCGACGAAGACACGGGTGCGCCGCAGGCCCTTTGGCATATGGGTCGTGGCTTGATCGTGTTCCATGAGCATCAGCACTTTTTGTGTCGCCCGGCGCTCCTTCATCGCGGCGCCATAATTGCCCTTGCCGACAACCTGAAACGCGGCCAGATTCTTGGCGCTGGCGCGGAAGCCTCTTTCCTTGGCGATCCTGAGCACCGAGGCGCGCAGGCGACTTGGGGGAGAGGCAAGTCTTTTCCCGGGGTAGCCCGAACTGTCGGAGGCCGCCTTTCCGGCAGCGGCCAAGGCGATGCGGCGCACGGCGCGCGCCGCGCCGCCGTCAACCAGAGGAGCGTCCGCGACCGCTCCTTTTTGTTCGGCCGGACACAGCTGAAGCGAGGGATCCGCAAGCAGAATGAACTGGGCGAGGGTTTTCAGATTGACCGGATCCTCCATCTTCTCGCCCAGAACGAACTTCTGTCGGGCCTGCAGACAGGCGCGCCCGAGCGAGGCGCCCGCGAGCGCCGAAATAAGGAAATACTGCGCCAGCAGATCGGCCGCGCCGTTGCCTTCCGCCGGCCCATAGGCGATCGTGGTGCTGCCGAAAAATCCCGCAGCGCCCGCGTTCAGATAGGCGTTGGATATCGGCCATTTTCCGTCGGCCAGGTCCGGATCGTAGAGTTGCGCGCCGTAGCAGCACTCGGCGGCGATCACGGCGTTCGGCTTGGCCCCCTTCGCCACGTCGTCGCTTGTCATGGCTTTCGGATATTGAGTTCCCGACTGACCGTAGAATGTCGGGTCGACTTCGGCCCCGTGGCAATTGATGAAATGGGTGAGCGGCGCGAGCGACGCCTCGACGCCGGGACTTACCGTCGGCGGGCACAGCTTGATCGTCGAGGAGCCGAAGATGTTGCCGACGCTTTCCTCGGTCGATTTCTCCCAGACGGCCGCGGAAATCGAGAAATGAGGAAGATAGTCGGACCGGTCGAGCCGTTTGAAGTCCGCCGCCAACTTCAACTGCTTGACCAGGAAGGCAGGATCCTTGGCCCCAGTGACGCCGGGGATGCGGCCCACGACGCGGGTCACGGAGGCGAAGGCCGCCGGATCCCGCGTTCTGAAAGGCGCCTCGCTGGCGTAAGGAAGGTCGCTTGGAACGCGCTGGTCGCCGTCTCCCGCCGCCGGGTTGTCCAGCAAAAGATGAGGAACGACATCGGGCGCATCGATGAGCGCCAGATAGTCCGGCTTGGCCTTCGCGCAAATCGCGTCCACCGCGTCCTTGTTCTGACGCTCGTTCTTGGGCGACGTCACCGGCTTGCCTTTGAACTTTTTCATGGCGGCGGCGTTGGAGAGATCGACCAGTTGGGTTGTCAGCCCTCTCCGCTTGTCGGATGCGATCAGCGCCTTGACAGCCTCAAGGACCGCCTGGCGCCCCTTTGCGCCGTATTTCGTCGAGAGCGCCGACGTGTTCGTCGCCAATATCTTGTCCGGCATTTCCGCTCCCCCAAGCTCGCGATTGCTCAGGCCTTCGACCCAGTTCGCCGTCGGACTGCTCTAAAATGTGCAACATTCCGGCGTTTGCGGCAAGCCGACGCTCGCGCGACGACCCGACCGTCAAAACCGCGCCGCAGGGAGAGTGAGTTGACCGAATTCCCGATCCTCCAGTTCGGCGCGAGCCGCTTTCTCCAGGCCCATGTCGACCTGTTCGTCAGCGAAGCGCTCGCGCGCGGCGAAGCGATGGGGCGCATTGCGGTGGCGGGAACCACCGGGAGTCCGGAAAGCCGCCGGCGCATCGAAGCCTTCGCGGCGGGCAAGCCCTATCGCGTTCTCGTCAAGGGGCTCGCCAACGGGCGAATCGTGAACGAAACCGTGGAGGTCGGAAGCGTCGGCGCCGGAGTCGACGCTCAGACCCAATGGGACGAGCTCGAGCGCCTGTTCATCGAAGCGCGCTGCGCGGTGTCGAACACCGCCGATCGCGGCTACGAGACCGATCCTTCCGACCGGCCGGACGGCGGGCCGCCAAAATCGTTCCCCGCCAAGCTCGCCAGGCTCCTGCTCGCGCGGTATCGCGCGGGCGCCGCGCCCATCACGCTCTTCCCCTGCGAGCTGACGCCGGCCAACGGCGAGGTTTTGCGCGCCGTGACGCTCGGCGTGCTGGAAAGCTGGCAGGCGCCCGCGAACGCGCGCCGCTGGGTCGCGGAGGAGTGCGTCTGGGTCAATTCGCTGGTCGACCGCATTGTCTCGGAGCCGCTGGAGCCGCTCGGCGCGGTGGCCGAGCCCTATGCGTTATGGGCGATCGGGGACCAGCCCGGCCTCGAGCTTCCCTGCCGGCACGCCGCGATCGTGGTCGCCTCCGACCTCAAGCCCTATGAGCGGTTGAAGCTGTTCATCCTCAACCTCGGCCACACTTATCTCGCCGAGATTTGGGCGCGGCGGGGGGGCCCTGCCCTCACCGTCCGCGAAGCGATGGCGGAGAAACCGTTCCGCGCCGAACTCGACGCGCTCTATGAGGAAGAAGTGCTTCCGGTCTTCGCAGGGATCGGCATGGGCGAGCAGGCGGACGCCTATCTCAAGACCGTGATCGAAAGGTTCTCCAATCCGTTCCTCGATCATCGCCTGTCCGAAATCTTCACCAACCACGAGGCCAAGAAGCGGCGCCGTTTCGGCGGCCTGATCGAACTCGCAAAGACCAACGGCGTTCCGGTCAAGCAGGCCCGGCTCAAGGCCGCGCTCGCCGACAGCCGCTAATCGATGACCCGCGATCCCCTCGCCCCGGTCGACCCGATCGCCGGGCGCCGTTTCGCCTACGCGAGGGCCGCGGCGGAAGAGGGCGACCTTGGCGCGGCGGCGGACCTGTTCGAGCAGGCGCTCGAGCGCGCGCCGGGCTGGGCGGCCGCGGCCTTCGCGCTTGGCGAAACGCGGGAGAAGCTCGGCGACCTCGACGCCGCCGCGCGAGCCTTCCGCCTAAGCCTCGCGGCCGATCCTACCGACGCACAAGGCGCCGCGGCGCGCCTTCAGCTCATCGGGCGCGGGGACAAGCTCCGCGCGCTGCCCGAGGCCTATGTCGCGCGGCTGTTCGATCAATACGCGCCGCGCTTCGATTCGCATGTCGTCGGAAAGCTTGGCTATCGCGCCCCTGCCCTCATCGCCGGCGCGCTCGAGGCGCTCGCGCCCGGCCGCCGGTTCGCGTCCGCCCTCGATATTGGCTCAGGCGCCGGCCTGATGGGCGAGGCTTTGCGCTCCCGGGTCGATCGCCTGACCGGCGTCGACCTCTCGCCGGCGATGATCGCGAAAGCGCGGGAGCGCGGCGCCTATGACGCGCTCGTCGCCGGCGGCGCGTCGGCGCTGCTCGAACGCCAGCCGGCCGGGGCCTTCGATCTCATCGTCGCCGCCGACTCGCTTCCCTATATCGGCGATCTTCAGCCCCTGTTCGCCGCGGTCGCGGCCGCGCTTGTCCCGGACGGCCTCCTCGCCTTCTCGGTCGAGCTTTGCGAGGGCGACGGCTTCAGGCTCGAGCCGACGATGCGGTTCGCTCATTCGCGCGCCTATGTCGAGGCGGCCGCCGGAGCGGCGGACTTGAGGCCGCTCCTCGTCCAGTCCGCCTCGACACGGCGCGAAGCGGGCGAGGACGCGCCCGGCCTCATCTGCGTGTTCAAGCGGACCGAGGGCCGGGCCTGCGCCCAGCGTTCCCTGGAGCACGTCTTCCCGGGGCCACGAGCCCGGGGGTCGCGATGACGGCGACGCGTCATGGTCCAAGGCGGATTGCTCTTGCGTCCCGCCGCAACGCGGCTCCTCCCCACGCGGGCCGCGCCCTGGATTTAATGTACCAAATCATCTTACTTATTTAATAGTTTATGATTGCTAGTTTTAGCCGAGCACACGGCTGCGTCTGATCATATTGTTGACCGATGATGAGTCGTAACTTTAAATGTTATTGTGAACGCTATGATTTATCACGTCTATCATGCACATGTTCATTATTCGTTCTTGACAACACAACCAATCCCGCCCACAATGAACTTTGATCCGCGCTTGAGGAAGCCGGCGTCTCAGGACATGGCCGAATGGACAGTCGCACACTCACGAGGGACGAAGGGCCGGATGACTGCGGCGTAGCAACATCGGCGGGCCGATTCCGCCGGACGATCGCCGGTCTGGAAAAGTCGTTGGCGGTCGAAACGCGGCGCGCGCCGTTCACCCGTTCGTCACCTGGACGCCGGACGGACCCCGGCGACAGAGCGTCGAAAGACGCCCGTCTTTCGACGGGCGATGGCGCGGCGACGCTGCTCAGGCGGAACGGACCAAGCGAGGACGACCGCCGGCTGGCGCTGCTATCCGTCGCCGACGCGCGCGACAAGCATCTCGCCTGGGCGGAGCGGGAGTTCCACCGCGGCGGCGATCCCGCGAAGTCCTCGATGCATGTCGCGCTCACCAGCCTGCCCGCCCTCGCCGGAAGCGAGGCGGCGCGCCGGCTGCACATCGCCGCCGGCGTGCTCTATCGTGGCCTTCGCACGCCATTCGGCCTGATGAAGGTCCGCGGCTTCGACTGCGGGCCGCTGGACGCGCGAAACACCGCGAGGACCGGCAAGCCCAAGCCGCGGCGGCGAAAGGACGAAACGCCTTGAGACGTTTTGCATACAACCTCAGACGCGACTCGGATTTTTTAGTTTTTTCGGCTGTAACCCATTGAAAAGTCCCGATTCGGAAAAATAAACGCTAGTAAATGCAAGCTATTTTACTAGCGTTTGTGCAGTTTTTGCTGGCGTTTGTTGGGCGTTTGCCTGAATCGATCTCGCGCTTGGGTTGCATCCGGCGCGCGCATTCGCTTGGGCTCGAGCCGCGATGAAGGAGGCTTCAGGTGAGATTGCGTCGCAGGCTACGGGTGGGCGGCCGGGCCGAGATCGACGCCCGGATCGCGCCCCTCGGCGGCGATGCCCAGCCGACCCATGTAGTACGCCCAGCCCTTGGCGTGCCCGGCGCATTGGGCGGCGTTGGGAAGTCCGCTATGGGTCATGCGCATGAGCGTGCCGCCGTCCCGCTCGATAAGATCGATCTCGACCAGGCCGGAGCCCGGCGGCACTTCCTGGTCCCCCTCCCAGCCGAAGCTGTAGGCGAGGCGATGAACCGGAACGACCTCACGGAATTGCCCGCGCGCGGTGCGGTCGGGCCGCCCGGCGACGTTCTTGATGAGATAGAGTCCGCCCGGATGGGGCTCGGTCGTCGCCTCCGCCCCCATCCAGCTCAGGATCTTCTGCGGATCGGTCAGAAAAGCGAAGACGGTGGCGGGCGGCGCCGCGATCTGGGTCTCCCGCCGGACAATCAGCGATTCATCCATGCGAACGTCTCCTCGAGGCAATTCATCCAGCCCCATGACGGATGGCGCGGCGCCAAATCGACAAGCGGGCGCTTTCGGCAATATGAGCGCGCCGCCGCCAAAGGTCAACCATCTGGTTGAATGACGGCCGGCGGGGGACGCGATAGGAACCTCCCATGCCGCTCGCTTCAACCCTCGCCTGGCTCATCGACGCGGCCGCGGGGACGCCTAGTCCCGAGCTCTTTCTGGCGAGTCTCGGCCAGCGCCTGATCGAGGACGGCGCGCCCCTTGTTGGCGGCGCGCTCACGCTCGCTTCGCCCCATCCGCTGATCTCCCGGCGCACATGGCTCTGGCGCGCGGAGAGCCGCCAGGTCATCGAGGCCTTGGGATTTGTGGCCGGAGCGCACGCCGCCGCAGCCGGTTCTCCGGGCGAAGCGGGCCGGCGCTGGCTTCAAAGCCTCGCGGCCGGTCCCGTCCATGAACACGCTGTCGGGCCGGGAACCGACGGTCCGAGGCTCGCCTGGATCGGCGCGCGTCCGTTCACGCGCCGCGAGACCGGCCGACTCAGCGAGGCCGCGCGCTTCGCCGCCGCGCCGCTCGCCGCGCTCACGGCGCGCGCGACCCTGACCGCGGCGCTCGAGGCCTATCTCGGCAGGCGCAGCGCCGCGCGGGTCCTGTCCGGCCCCTTGCGCCGGGGCGTCGGCGAGACGATCGAGGCGGCGCTTCTGTTCGCCGATCTGCGCGGCTTCACCGCGCTCTCCGAGATGAGCCCGCCGGCCGCCGTCATCTCGGCTCTCGACGCCTGGTTCGACCGAATCGCGGGCTCGGTGCACGCGTTCGGGGGCGAAGTGCTCAAATTCATGGGCGACGGCGTGCTGGCGATCTTTCCGGTTCAGGGGACTTCGCCCCGAAGCGCCTGCGAGGCGGCGCTGAACGCGGTCGCGGCCGCCAGGACCGGAATGGCGCATCTCGACGCGGCGCGCCGCCGCGAGGGCCTCGCGCCCCTGCCCTTCGGCGCGGCGCTGCATGTGGGCGACGTGGTGTGGGGCAATATCGGGGCCGCCGACCGGCTGGATTTCACCGCCATCGGCCCCGCCGTCAATCTGGTCAGCCGGCTCGAAGGCCTATGCCGGCCGCTCGACAAGACCGTTCTCGTCTCGGGCGCCTTCGCCGCCGAGAGCGCCGCGCCGCTGATCCCCTTGGGCGAGCACGCCTTGCGCGGCGTCCCCGCGCCATGCGCCGTCTTCACCGTGGCGGAGTGATTAACGGCACCGCGACTCCGTCTTCGCAGCTTGCATACGACACATTCCCTGAAAATCGGGTGAATTGCTCCACCGCATATCGCACTTCGCCAGCACGAGTTACGCCTGCGCGGCCTCCCGCTTCGGCGCGCCATAGGTATTGGGGATCTTGTCGGCGT
>DATNBG010000348.1:0-6909 GCA_035572075.1 Roseiarcus sp.
TCTGCCGGACCAGGATGGGATTGTCCTCCCACTTGACCGGGCCGATCTCGGCGCGCAGCGCCGCGATGTCATAAGCCTGGCTCATGGCGCGAGGCCAAAAAGCGCGTCGAGCTCGGAATAATCGGGAGGCTTGGCGCTCGAGGCCTTCCCGCTTCGAACGACGATGCGATCGGACTGCGGACGGGCGAGAAGCTCGGTGAAGTCCCGAGCTCTGGTCAGGATCATGTCGGCGCGCGCGCCTGGACGGAGAACGCCGAGGTCGAGCCCCATGGCCTGAGCCGGGAAAGCCGCGACCGCCGGCGCCCAATCGGCGAACGGATAGTCGAGGTGCAGGATCCTGACCCCTTCGCGCCAGGTTTCCATCATGTCGAGATCGCCATAAGGGTAAAACGGATCGCGGGTGTTGTCGCTGGCGATCATCACAGGGACTCCGGCTCGTTTCAGTTCGTGGATGGCGGTCACGCCACGCCAGCGCGGCGTGCGGCCGGCCTCACGATCCTGAAGGAACATGTTGCACATTGGCAAGCTGACGACGCTCACGCCCGCTCTGGCGACGGCGTCGATGGTCTTCCGGCGCTCGTCGTCCTCCTGCAGCGCGAGCGAGCAGCAGTGGCCGGCGAGGATGGGGCGCGGAAAGCGGCGCTCGATCGCCATGTCGGCGACCGCCTTGAGCGAGCGGGCGGCGGGATCGGCGCTTTCGTCGACGTGGAAGTCGAGCTCCCAGCCTTTGCGCTCGGCGAGCGCGAACAGCCTCTCAAGACCCTCATGCAAGCGCGGGATCATGTAGGTCACCGCGCCGAGGATTCCGGTTCCATGAGCGTCGAGCATCGCCTCGATATCAGCCATGTGGGAATCGTCGAGCGCGAACTCGATGCTGAACAGGGGCGAGGCCTGCAGCTCGATCCGGCCCCGCCAGCGCTCGCGCGCCTCGGCGAAGACCGGCCAGCTGATCCGGGTCTGCGCGCCGACGCTGTCGATATGGGTGCGAAGGGCGGCGGTTCCGTGGGCGTAGGCCGAGCGCAGGCTGAATTCCATGCGCGCCGCGACATCGGCGCCGGTCCAGTTGGCGCTGCGATCCTCGATCACAGCCGCGAGCGCGCTTTTGAAATCGCCGGCCGGGTTGGGCTTGCGCCGCCAGATATGGCCCTTGTCGATATGGGTATGGACGTCGACGAAAAGCGGCAGCACGATGCGCCCCGACATCGCGATTTCCGGGGCGCCGCCGAAGTCGACGGCGCCGGCCGGGGCGATCCTCGCGATTAAACCCTCGTCGACGAGGATGTCGACCAAAGCGAAACCGTCGGCGTCGAGCGGCGCGACGGGCTCGTGGAGCGCGCGCCCAAGCACGCGCGCTTGCTTCAGCGCGTAGCGTTCGGCGCTTGAGAGGGCGAGCGCGGACGCGCCTTCCGTGTCCGGCCGATCGTTCATGCTAGAGAAAGTCGCATTTGGGCGGAACCATAGCCGTCATTGCGAGCGAAGCGAAGCAATCCAGGGGAACGCAGAGCGCCCGGCGGCTCTGGATCGCCACGTCGCTTCGCTCCTCGCGATGACGATTAGAGAGAAAAGCAACTTGCTCTGGCAAGCCGCCCTTCACTTCGGGCGCAGATCGAGGCCGACGCCCTTGTCGACGAACTGCAGAGTGTAGGCCTTCTTGTAATCGAGGCCGGCCTTCACGACTCCGGCCTTGACCATCTGGTCGTAGAACTTCTTGACCCGCTCGTCGGTCATCGCGCCAATGCCGAGCTTCAGCGTGTCGCCCGAATCGACCAGACCGTATTCCTTGATCTTGGCGATCGAGAAGGCGATCTGCTCATCGGTCATGTCCGGATTGTCCTGTTTGATTCGGGCGTTCGCCTTGGCGTTGTCGCCGTAGAGATAGTGGTACCATCCGATGGTCGAGGCGTCGACGAAGCGCTGGACGATGTCCGGATGCTTGGCGATCATGTCGGCGCGGGTTTCGATCGTGGTGGCGTAGGTCGCATAGCCCTGATCGGCGAGCAGAAAGATGTTCGGTTTGAAATGGCCCTCGCGCTCGACTGCGAAGGGCTCCGAAGTCACGTAGCCCTGCTGAATCGAATTCTTGTCGGCGATGAACGGTCCCGGATTGAAGTTGTAAGGCCTCACATTCTCTTCCTTGAATCCATAAGCAGACTTCATCCATTGGTAGAACGATCCGAGCCCCTCCTTGCCGACAAAGGCCGTCGCCTTGGGCAAGTCGGTCCATTTGTCGAGCCCGACGCCGGGATGCGACATCATGATCTGAGGGTCTTTCTGGAAAGTCGCGGCGACGACCACGAGCGGCACATGCTTGTCGACCGCGTCGAAGGCCAGCAATAGATTGCCGCCCATGTAGAAGTCGAGCTTGCCCGCCGCCAGCAGGATCTCGTTGGCGGACTGAGGCCCGCCCTGCATGATGGTCACGTCGAGGCCGTATTTGGCATAAGTTCCGTCGACCAGCGCCTGATAGTAGCCGCCGTGCTCGGCCTCGGCGAGCCAGTTGGTCCCGAACGAAACCTTGTCGGCGGCGAGCGTCGGCGACGCCGCCAGGCAAACGCCAAGGGTGAGGACCGCGCCGAGGAATTTCATTGTTTGCTCCCGTTCTGTCTTGCCTTATCGAGGCGGGCAACTTACGCGCCATGGCGAGTCTGGCCCGGGCGTCGGGCGCGAGGCCAAGCCGCCGCTGGAGACCTTAGCAGATGCGCAGACTGAATCCGACGTCGATCCATCCGCCCTTCGCCAATTATGCGCATGGGGTGGAAGTTCCGGCGGGGGCGGGCTTCGTCTTCTGCTCCGGCCAACTGGGAATTGGTCCCGACGGCGTCGTTCCCGACGACGTGGAGGCCCAAACGCGTCTTTGTTTTCTCGCCATCGAGGCGATCTTGAGCGAAGCGGGCATGACGCTGGCCGATGTCATTCGCCTCAACGCCTATGTCGCGTCAGCCGAATATTTGAGCGGCTATATGCGGGCGCGCGACCGGTTCGTGAGCGATCCGCCCCCCGCCTCGACCTTGATGATCGTTCAGGGATTCGCCCGGCCCGAATTCAAGGTCGAGGTCGAGGCGGTCGCCGCGCGCGCCCGCTGAACGCCGCCCTTTGAACTCGAGGAGATCCGCATGCTGCCAACCAGGTTCTGGGCCGAGATGAGCTGGCGCGATTTCGCCGCCGCCGACATGAGCAAGGTGGTCGCGGTCCTGCCGGTGGCCGCGGTCGAGCAGCATGGGCCGCACCTGCCGGTCGGGGTCGACATGTTCATCAACGAGGGCTATTTCGCGACCGCGGTCAACCGCATTCCCGACGACATGCCGGTCTTGATCCTGCCCATCCAGGCGATCGGCAAGTCCAACGAGCATATCGAATACCCGGGCACGCTCACCTTTTCGCTCGAGACGGTTACGCGCGCCTGGATCGAGATCGGCGAGAGCGTCGCGCGCGCCGGCTGCCGCAAGCTCATCTTCATGAACTCGCACGGGGGCAACGTCGCGGTCATCGACGCGGTGGCGAGAGAGTTGCGCGTTCGCTATTCGATGCTCGCGGTCCACGCCGCCTGGCACCGGCTGGGCTATCCGCCGGATTTGTTTTCGGCTCAGGAGCGTGCGCATGGCATCCATGGGGGCGAAGCGGAGACCTCGCTGATGCTCGCCTTCAGGCCGAAGACGGTCAAGATGAGCGAAGCGCGGAACTTCGTCAGCTCCGCGATCGGCATTGAGCAGGAATTCCGCCAGCTCCGCGTGACGCAGCCGATCGGCTTCGGGTGGATGGCAAGCGATCTGCATCCGCTTGGGACCGCAGGCGACGCGTCCAAGGCGACCGCCGACAAAGGCCGCGCCTGCGCCGAGAACGCGGCGGGTGCGTTTCTCGATCTCCTGCGCGACGTCATCGCTTTCGATTTGGCCCGCCTCGGCGAGGGACCGCTTGCGCGCGCCAAGGGGCCGCCCCCGGCCTGAAGGCGGAAATATAAACATAATCGACATGTATATTAGCGAGTGAGTCGGAAGTGGCGCCGCAACCCATTGGAATCGCCCAAAATGGACTCGAAAATCGCGCCTGACCGGTCGCCTGGCTGAAGGACAGGCGGTCGACCCGGCAGAGGCCTTCAACCGCCGGAAGCCTGCCCGTAATAGGCGCCGGCGCCGTGCTTGCGCCTGAAGTGCTTGTTCAGGAGTTCCTCCTCGATCGGCTGGAGATCGGGGTTGAGCTGAAGCGACATCAGGGCCATCTCGGCGATGCACTCGAGAGCGACCGCGGCCTCCACCGCCTTGGCCACGCTCGGCCCCCAGGTGAACGGCGCGTGCCGGTTGACGAGGACGCCGGGAAAGTCGCCCGGATCGCGGTTCCGCATCGTTTCGACAATGACATTCCCGGTTTCCCATTCATAGTCGGTCGCGATCTCGGCTGGCGTCATCTTGCGGGTGACCGGGACTTCGCCGTTGAAATAGTCGGCATGCGTCGTGCCGAAGTTTGGAATCGGCCGGCCGGCCTGGGCGAAGGCGGTGGCGCAGGTCGAGTGGGTATGGACCACGCCGCCAACGCCAGGGAAGGCGAGGAACAGCCTGCGGTGGGTGGGGGTGTCCGACGACGGGTTGAGGCGCCCTTCGACCCTGCGCCCCTCGAGATCGACGATCACCATGTCCTCGGGCGTGAGCGCCGCGTAATCGACGCCGCTCGGCTTGATCGCGAACACCGAGCGCGCGCGATCGATCGCGCTCGCATTGCCGAAGGTGAGGTTGATGAGGCCGTGCCGCGGAAGAGCGACATTGGCTTCAAAGGCCTCGCGCTTGAGTTCCTCGAACATGGCCTCGACCTCGACCCAAGTCAGGCGCGGAACCCCTGCGCGAGATAATAATAGACATCGTTGGCGCGCAGGTCCTGCTTCAACCCCGCAAGCGTGGTTTCCGCGCCGATCGCGACCATTTCAATGCCGGCGATGGTGGCGAAATCCTCGAGCATTTCCCGGGTCACGCTATAGCTGAAACCCGTATGATGCGCCCCGCCGGCCAGGATCCAGGCGGCGCACGCGGTCTTGAAGTCGGGCTTGCATTCCCAGACGGCGCGGGCGACCGGCAGTTTGGGCAGCTTGGGATGGGCGACCGCTGTGACCTCATTGACCAGGAGGCGGAAGCGTGCGCCGAGATCCATGAGACTCGCGTTGAGCGCGGGGCCGGGAGGCGCGTCGAACACCAGGCGAACCGGGTCCTCCTTGCCGCCGATGGACAGGGGATGAATCTCGAGCCGGGGCTTGCCCGCCGCGATGGTCGGGCAGATTTCGAGCATGTGAGCGCCCAGCACCTGATGCCCGCCCGGCGCCAGATGGTAGGTGTAGTCCTCCATGAACGAGGTCCCGCCGTCGAGCCCCTCGCCCATCACTTTCATCGCCCGCACCAGCGCGGCGGTCTTCCAGTCGCCTTCGCCGGCGAAGCCATAGCCTTCGGCCATCAGGCGCTGCGGCGCGAGGCCCGGCAGTTGCCTCAACCCGTGCAAGTCCTCGAACGTCGTGGTGAAGCCCTTGAACCCGCCCTGCTCGAGGAAGGCGCGCATGCCCAGTTCGAGCCGCGCCCCGTACAGAAGCGATTCGTGGCGAGCGCCCGATACCTTAAGTTCCGGCGCGACCGCGTATCGCGCCTCGTATTCCTTGGCGAGCGCCTTGGCCTTCGCGTCGGAGACGGCGTTCACCGCCTCGGCGAGGTCGCCGACGCCATAAGTGTTGACAGCGAAGCCGAATTTCATTTCGGCCGCCACCTTGTCGCCCTCGGTCACCGCCACCTGGCGCATGTTGTCTCCGAAGCGGCAGAATTTCGCCCCCTGCCAGTCGGCCCAGGCGCGCGCCGCGCGCATCCACGCGCCGATGCGGTCCTGAACCTCCGGATCGGACCAATGGCCGACCACGACCTTGCGGGGAAGACGCATGCGGGCGTGGATGAAGCCCGCCTCCCGGTCGCCGTGCGCCGACTGGTTCAGGTTCATGAAGTCCATGTCGATCGTGTCCCAGGGGAGGTCACGATTGAACTGGGTATGGAGATGCACGAACGGTTTCTCCAGCGCGTTTAAGCCCCGCACCCACATTTTCGAGGGCGAGAAGGTGTGCATCCAGAGAATGAGGCCCGCGCAGTTGGCGTCGGAATTCGCCTCGAGGCAAAGCTTGGCGATTTCGTCCGGGGTCGTCAGAAGCGCCTTGAAGCTCACCTTCAAGGGGAGTTTCGGCGAGCGCGCGAGCGCGCCCGCGATCTCCCGCCCGTGAGCCGCGACCTCGCGCAGCGGGCCTTCGCCGTAGAGATGCTGAGAGCCGCAAACGAGCCAGATTTCAGGGTCGGCGAGATGGATCATTGAGGCCTCGGTTCACCCGCGCTGCGCATATTTGATGTCGAGCAGGCTCTTCATCACCTGCGAGAGATCGGCGGATTTGGTCAGACCGCCGAAGCTGTCGTGCAGCTCGCGATAGAGAGCGTAAAGCTGATCGTAGACCGCGCGATGCATGGGCGTCGGCTGATAGGATTCCCGCTTGAGCGAGGTCATCGCCGCCTGCGCGCTCGCGAAGTCGGGATGCGCGCCGGCGAGGACCGCGGCGGCGATCGCCGAACCCAGCGCGCAGGTCTGCGACGAGCCCGCGACCTGCATCACGCAGCCGGTGACGTCGGCGTAGATCTGCATCAGCAGCGGATTTTTCTCGGCGATGCCGCCCGTGCATACGACCTCGTCGGTGCGTACGCCGTATTCCCGGAGACGCTCGATGATCGCGCGCGCGCCGAAGGCGGTCGCCTCGATCAGCGCGCGATAGATGTCGGCCCGCGTCGTATAGAGGTCCTGCCCGAGGATGAGGCCGGTGAGCCGCTGGTCGACCAGAATGGTCCGGTTGCCATTGTTCCAGTCGAGCGCCAGCAGACCGGCCTGGCCCGGGCGCTGCTTCGCGGCCTG